>CAZMNG010000230.1:0-6492 GCA_964567505.1 uncultured Chthoniobacterales bacterium | reverse complement strand
GTGATCAACCGAGGATTTTTCACCGAACCGCCGCTGTGGCATTAACAACAATCAAATCTTCGTGAGGAACATGATTCATGGCAATTGACCGCTACGAGTCCACATTTGTGGTAGATATCAACGGCAACGGGGATTTCACTAGTTTGCAACCCGCGATTAACGCGTTGCCGAGCACCGGTGGGAAAATTTTCGTGAAAGCCGGCGATGGACCGCAAACATCTGGCTCGGTCGCAACGTCTAATCACACGATCACGGGCAATGTGATCAAAAATTGTGACGGATCGGCCATCACCAATGGCGGAATGAACAGCGACATTGTGGTTAGCGGGAACATCATAGTAAACACGAATTCCGTCGTGCCGGGTGCAGCCATTCAGTTAACTGACGCGGTGCGGATTCTTATCATCGGAAACAATATCAGCGGAACTGGCCAAAATCCGGCCATCGCGATGCTTGGTACATCTGACGAGTGGCAAATCAGTCAGAATCAATTTAGCAATCTTGGGACCGAGCCGGTATCACTGCGCGGAACCGTCTCGGTACTTACCAATAATTTTGGATATAACCCGGTCGGCACCATCCCCAACCCGTGGCCGAGCACGGGTGGTGATTTGACAAACCATGTCGCCGCGGGTAGCCCAAGTCCGCAAAGCGGGACCGTCTACACGATTCGGCATAGCCCGAAGACCGTCGTGGTCACGAGCGGGGCGGTATCGCAGATCACCATCAACGGAGTGGATAGCGGGTTAACCGCTGGCGTTTTCAAGCTGGGAATTGGTGAGACGATCACCATCAACTACAACGTTGCTCCGACAACCGCGATTTTCGGAGAATAAGATGCCAGAAGGCGGGAGTCACGTCCCCGGACACCGTCCGCTTCCCTGTGACCCGCTCGACGATTTCCGGGTCATGAGTGTCCTTGATTAACTGCTCGGGACACGCAATGACAGAAAACCGCGAAGATCGTCTTCAGTTTGAGCTGCTGCTTGGATCTCGGAAAGGCCGAGTTTCTCTGCCAGGCGACGGGCCGGCATCGGTTTGTGGTATTCCGGCCATTGTCGTACAAGAGCGGCTTCGGCTGCCGCGCTGCTCGATGGCCCCAAAGTTTGACACCCACGTAGATGGCGTAGTAAAACGCTTCGTGAGAGGGGTGCTGCCAAATGAGCAACAAGCCATGTGCCTGAGGCAGTGGAGCAATTCTGTTGTCTCGCTCAGGCGCATGCCCATGTCGGTCGCTATCCAATAGCACCGCGCGACGGACGAACCGTCCGCGATTCCGCGCGCGTCCCGTGCCTTTTCGACAGCGGCTTCTACGATCGCAATCGGGTCAGGCTTTAGGTATGTCTGGGATTTCGTTTTGTCTCTATGTGGAATATGTGGAAAAGGTTTTCCCCTTTGTCACATTCAGGAAAACGCGCATGTGGAAAGGGTCCATTTCCCTTTCATGAAAGTGGCCACTCTAGGAATCAAAATCTGGTTTCGGTTATTTGTCCTCGAAGGGTCCAGAAGCGACGATATATAGAGACTGGCGTCAGCCGGTCGAGCGCTGCCCGGCGCCTCAGGCTCGGTGGGTCTCAAAGCACACCAAATCGAGCGCGGCCAACCGGGCGGCTAAGAAAAATCATCGCCGGATAGTTGGCTACCGAGTGGGGAGAGGGGTGCCTGATAAATAAGTTCGTTCATGGGGGTACGACGCGCCCGTGGCGCGTCAAGGGGTCAGCCGTTCGGTCAGCCGTTTACTTATGACTTATTTGATTCTTTAAAACTTTCAGAGTTTGGTCGGGGAAAGGATAAAGAAAGGTTAAAACGCGTATAAAAAATGTACGTAGACCAACTACAATTGACTACAGTTTTGCTTCCGCTCCTTTCCGCCACTTTCCACCCTAATGGCATTTCCCAGGGAAACACCATGGAAAATAGCGGAAAATAGAACCTTGAAAGCGGGTTTAAGCCCCCCCCGAGCAGAGATGCCCATCTTTAAGTGGTTATTTTTGAAGAACTTACGCGAGCCTTGGTAGCGAAGGCTAAGGATGATGCGTATCTCTACTCTGCTGACCTAGAAATCAGTTTAAGCCGGGACGAGATCGTCCGTCTTCTCATGACCGAAAAACTTTACGGACATTCCTTGCGGAGCAGCTTCGGGAATATTTTGGTATTTGGCTTCTTTTACCGAGAATATTGACGAGCTTCCCTGGCCCCTTTTACCCGCCGCCGCCCGATGGCAAGACGATCATCTCAATACCAGATTCATGCCGTCGTTAAGACAGGCTAGCAAACCGATCGTCATTGACTCATCCAATCGGAACGAAGTCGACGTCTCCTTAACAGCGGGGGCTCACGGAGAGTCTGCAAGAAGGTTCTACCCTTATTGGCGACAGTCTGTGATCGCCTCCATCACCCCCAGAACAGATTGCGGCCGCCATGGTCGCACCAACGAACCACCACCGCCCCATTCTCCGAAAAGTTCTGGCGGCGTTGTCTTCGGGTAGAATATTCTTTCAAAACAATCGAAAGTTCACATGAAAAATTCGTCGACGCCCTCCCCCGGGCGCGTCTTGACCACTGATGAGGTAAAACGCCTCGCCAGACAATTGGTACCCAGATACAGCCAACGCCCCGCAGGCGCAGCGGTACGGCGGAAACTCCAGGCCCTGGAGAGCGATTGCCGTTTCACTCCCAGATCCCGGCAGTTGTTTGAAGAGCTCCTTGGGCGCGTTGGAGTTGCTTCGACACAAAGAATTTCTCTGCCCATCAGCGATCAACCCTTCTGGTTTCGCGCCGGGCATCCGCTGGCCAATTATCAATCGGCGCCGACATTGCCCTCATTCGTGGATGTTCTAATCATCGGTGCAGGGCTGACTGGCGCTTCGGCAGCCTATCATCTCGGCCCGGCGGTGCGTGATCGCAGTCTGCGCGTCGCCCTCATCGACCGCGGCGATCCCGCCACCGAAGCTAGCGGGCGTAACGGCGGCAATTTCGAGCTGCTTCCCGAGAATTCCGTCGGTCTTTATGCGGGTCTGGCGTGCGAGCGATTGCAATTTCTCCTGCATGTCTACCCTTCTATACCGATCGAAGTCCTTCGCGCCGAAAGCGAACGGCAAGCATCGCTGGTTTTGGGAATGGCCCTTCGCAACCGCGACCGGCTTCAGGAAATCATCGCTAACGAATCGATCGACTGCGATTTTTCTCCGCGCGGATGGATCTACCTCGCCCACACCGAGAGCGAAGAACAGGGCATGTGCGAGGAGGTAATGCTCGCCGCCCAGCACGGCCAGCGCATCGAGCTATGGTCAAGGCGGAAAATCTTCGAGGAGTTCGACATTCGCACTGATTTCCTCGGCCGCTTCATCCCCGGCGATGGAACCTATCATCCATTCAAATATGTCTGCGGCGTGATCAGCGCTTCGCTAAAGAGCGGCGTTGAGCTGTACACGCGCGTGCGTGTGAAAGGGATCCAATCGATGGCGCCCGATCGTCATTATCTGACAACCGATCGTGGCCGCATCGTCGCCCGACGGGTGATTGTTGCCACCAACGCCTTCACGCGCGAGTTGCTGCCGGAGATGCGCAGCATCTCGCCGCGACAAAGCCAGATCATGCTCACCGAACATGCGCTGGATCGCGCGCGGGGACGCATTATCACCAGCGAGGAAGGTCCAGCCTTCTTTAATCAGCCGCGCGCCGGAGCGCACAATGGACGCGCCCCGCTCTTGTTTGGCGGCGGCAACGATCGACCAATGAAAAATCCCGCCTCACGTCGGAGATCGCCTGGAATTCACCATCTGCTGCTTCGGCTGCGCGATCGATATTATCCCGACTTATGCGGACAGCCGCCGACTTCAGAGTGGGTCGGGCCCATGGCCTTCACGCCGGATGGATTGCCGGCGGTCGGATTTGTTCGCCCCGGGATTATCCTAGCCGCCGGCTTCAACGGGTATGGTGGCAGTTACACTACCGCTGCCGGACAAGCCAGTGCCGAGATGGCTCTCACCGACGAACCTCCCAATTGGACGCCGCAGGATGTCTTCTCCCCGCAGCGGTTCCTCAGCAAGAATCCTTTGTTCCTCTCGTCCAAGGATAATCTCTGGCGAATCGCCCAGGCACTATGCAAGCGATTGATGGTGGTCAACGAACAGATCTCCTTCGAGTGCACTTACGGTGCGGCCAGCGTCCCTCACAAAAGGCCAGAGAGCTCGACCATCACGTTGGACCGAATGACATCGCAACCGGGTTCAACGATTAAGCCGGCGGCTCTACGCGGCTTTCCTCTCTTTGCTGACTTCAGCGATCGCGAGCTTCGACAGTTGCTGCGGCTCATGCGGCGCTGGGACCTGCCCCAGGGATCTGTGGTGGTGAGCGAAGGTGGGCCCGGGGGCAGCTGCTTCATCATCGTCAGCGGCAGCGTTGACGTGACCGTGCTCGTGCGCCGGAGCCGGCTACTCCTGGCCGAGCTCCCCGCCGGCAGCATCTTCGGTCAGGTCAGCCTCATCAGTGGCGAGGCACGCACCGCGACGTGCTCGATGTCCCAAGGCGGGGTCATCCTCGAGTTGGAGCGCAAGCCGTGCGAAACCCTCCTCTCCGCCGGCTCCCATACTTCCCTGAAATTCCTCGCCGCCTTGAACCAGGACTTGATCAGGGCCCTCCGCGGCGCCGACCAGCGACTACTGCAGCTCAGCGCCGCCGGGATCCGCAAGCGGAATTCGGTATTGATCGGATAGCGGCTTCGGGCGTGCCCAAACCCCCGATCAAGACTCGAAGCAGTGACCGACGCAATCTCGACCTTGCTGGAGAGAAACTTATTCTGGGCAAATCCGGAACGGGCACGTTCCCGGATTGAAAGGATTGTGGCCTGTCTTCGGCCTTGGTCACGAAATAACGAAGCTCGGCGTAAAATTCCTCTCCGAGCCCTCTGAAGTCGCAACCCGCTCATAGTAGCCCATAATCTTGTCAATGTCCGAATAGACCTTCCGATGAAGGACAAGCCGCGTCAGATTCGACGGCTTTCGATCCGTTGGTCGAGTTCCTCTAATGTCATGCCAAGGGATGGATTCACCTCGAATTCCGCATCGCGACGCAGAGCTTCTGGCGATGCCTTCATCTTAGTCGTGCAGGACCGACGGAAGCGATCCCAGTAGGTGTGCCGCCAGAACAGCTCACTCGGTCTCTGGTAAATCCAGTGCCAGTTTCTCCACTTCTGCTACGGTCGCCGTTGGAGCAAGTTCTAGTTTCAACAGTCTCGAAGGCAAGGACTGATCAGAAAACCGCAACCTTATTCGATCGCGGTCTGATGCCACATCTGCCGGTTCTCAGAGTTCTCTCGGACGCGGAAGACGAACAACTAAATCTGTCCGTCTTCAGCATGAGATTGTCGTCGACAGCTTAAACAGGCTACGACCGTCCTTAAGATCGGACACTTCCAACGCCTTTCCGGATTCGACCCGCTCGCCGCCGCGCCCTACATTTCCCCATGATTTCTGGAGACGAACAAGGGCACCGGCAGCCTCCACTCAGGAGGAAGCATCTTGAGCCCGTTGCGCAGGTACCAGTTCGGGGGGATTGACACCAACCGCGTGAACGCGAACGAGCACGGGCAAATCGTTTTCAAGCAACCGCAATTTGTCCGCCGGCGCTTCTGGCACCGCCAGCTGGCCAAATGACTGCGAACCGCCGACGAACGCGCCAGTTCCGGTTGGAATCCTCATTCCGACGCTGTACATTAGGCGACATTTTACGCGAGTGGCCTGAATTGGGTGGCTCGAGTTTCGAGCCCTGCCCTGATGACCAACGATTTGCCCGCTACCGCCTCCACCCCGCCAGAGACACCGGCTGAGGAAGCCTTGCCTGTTCGCAAGCGCGCTACCGCCGCCGAAACGCGCCTGACTCCCGCTGAGTGGGGACTGCTTTCCATCCTGACGTTGATGCAGTTCAGCGTCACCATCGACTTCATCATCATCGCGCCACTTGGTCCGCAGTTGATGCGCGTGTTCGGGATCGATACCGCCCAGTTCGGCTGGACCGTGGCCGCCTATGCTTTCGGTGCGGGGCTCTCCAGCTTTTCGGCGGCGTTCTTTCTAGATCGTTTTGATCGCAAGCGCGCCCTGCTGATGCTCTTCACCGGTTTCACGGTCGGTACGTTTTGCTGCGCGCTGGCACCAGGGTACCATGCGATGCTCGTCGCCCGATTCATGACGGGGATCTTCGGGGGCGTTTGCGGCGGCGTGGTGCTGGCCATTGTGGGAGACGCCATCCCGGAGATTCGCCGCGCTACGGCGATGGGTACCGTAATGAGTGCCTTTGCCTTGGCGTCCGCGCTCGGGGTGCCCGCCGGGCTGTGGATGGCCGAGCGCGGCTGGCACTGGCCATTCTTGATCCTGGGTATCCTCTGCGCAGCGATCATTCCTTTTGCCATCTGGCTATTGCCGCGCTCGGACAGTCATCTGCGTCGGGCGGCGAGCACCGAAGGGGAAACCAAGCCGGGCCAATCCAGCATCC
>CAZMNG010000229.1:0-6494 GCA_964567505.1 uncultured Chthoniobacterales bacterium | reverse complement strand
TGAGCAACTCGCCGACGCCAACCCACGCGCTTTTAGTGGAGTAAGCGTTTCGCCTGAAGTCGTCGTCCGGCCAGTCATCCGGCGTCGTGACCTCATGTATCTTTTCGACACCACACCGGATATCTGCGGACAAGATCTCGATGTTTCCCGCTACATCCGCGACGGCGATGACAATGAGGTGCAATTCTTTTGGCGCAATCTCGAAGAGGATGCACCGGCGGCTAAAGAGCCTCCCCCGCAGCGCGACGAACTTTGCCGCGTCGCCATTGGTGAGGCCAGAATCTTTCTGCGGAAGGCTGGTTCTGACGGTGTTTGGCGTTGGGACCCCCTTGACGAGAAATGGGAGCCCGCCGGGAATCCTCGCCCTGGTGCCATCTATCTGGTCGATATTGCCGGCGGCGGCTACGATGATAGCCTGGGCTGGACTGGCGATCCGAAGGACAAGCCCACGCCGTACCCACCACCCGCCACTGGAAATAGCGAGAGCTACCGCAAGGACCCGGACGCATTCGCCCGCTCATGGCAAACGATTGCCGTTCATACAAATTTAGTTGTCGAAAACGTCGAGGCCATAGCTGATTCGCTCGGGCTGGATACTGAAACTACCGCCACACTTCGCACCGCCAGCCTCTGGCACGATGTAGGTAAGGCTCACGTCGAGTTTCAGAAGGCGTTGAGAGACGGACCGCATCAGCCGGGTGACGTCGACGCGCTCTACGCAAAGTCGAAAAATCCCCCGAGATCTTCCGGAGCTACGAAACCTTACCGCGGTATTCGCCACGAACTCGCCTCTGCGCTTGTTTGGTTGCTTGCCGAAACGCCGCATGCTCCCGGCAAGCCCGGCTCGCGCGACCGCGACGTCGTGGCTTACCTCATCGCCGCACACCACGGCAAAGTTCGCCTCTCCATCCGGTCGCTGCCGGACGAAACCGGCGACCCTGAGAGCCCCGACGCACTTTTTGCTCGCGGCATCTGGCAAGGAGACGCACTGCCCGCCGTCCCGCTCGGCGTCTTCACGACACCAGAAATCTCACTCGACCTTAGCTTCATGCAAATGGGCGAAGGCCGGTATGGTCCGTCGTGGCTCGCCCGCACTGTCGCATTGCGAGAGCAGCTTGGCCCATTTCGTCTCGCTTACCTTGAAACGCTGCTGCGTGCTGCCGACGCCCGTGCCTCGCGTCATACAACTGCACATCTCTAATGCCTACCATTGCTCTCAACGGCTGCAGTCCCATCCCGCTCGCTCGCTATTTGAAGGCGTTAGGCGTCCTCAAGGTGGTGGCGAACCAATCCGAACGATCCGTGCGTTGCCGTTGGTCAAACCGAGTTTTCTACATCGAAACAGGCTTTTCTGAGTCCGGTTTGACTAGTTTTTTTCTTGAAAGGTACGTTCCGACCGCAATCGTCGTTCCTTGGAGCGGGAGTGATTTTTTCGGCGTAGATCGCAATGCCAAGCGCGCAACTTTTCCCAAACCGCCAACTTCATCACGGGTCATCGAAGCGTTCCTCAACAGTACCAGCCCTCGCTTGAAAGAATACCGTGACACCATTCAGGCGGTTTTTCGCGCAATGGATTGCAGCGGCGTTTGCGCGAAAAAGTCCATTGAAGGCAGCGGCAGTCCGCAGCGGAAATTGAAAGCTGATTTCATTCGGACATTGCGTAGCATGCTGCCAGAGCCAGTGGTGGAATGGATTGATTGCGCAGCGGTCATTGAGCAAGAAGCGCCGTATTTCAACGCCGTCCTGGGTGGCGGCGGCGGAAGCGATGGAAACAGCCATTTCTCGGATAATTACATGCAATCTCTTTGGATGGCGCTGCCGGATTTTGAAACGCAGCGAAAAAGGCCAATTACTGCCGTCGGAGGCGTTTTGTTCGATAGCCGGCAGGCATTAAATGAATCATTGTTCGAGCACCAATCCTCCGGAACTCGCATCGCTGGCCTATCTCCCGTCCTTTTTGATGCTACGCGGGTGGGCGGACCAAATCAAACCACCGGTTTCCAAGCAAAAGCGAGTAGCAATCCGTGGGATTTCATCCTGATGCTCGAAGGAAGCTCGCTATTTTCTGGCGCCTTGGGCAGGAAGTTAGACGCCAGCTCCGAGCCTTCCGCGCGATTCCCTTTTCTATTTGAAGCATCACCCGTTGGGCTCGGCGCATCATTTCTAGGCGAATCTGCCGGGCGGGAATTATGGCTGCCAATTTGGAGTAAGCTCGCGGGGCTAGAAGAAATTCGTGCTATCCTCAGCGAAGGTCGCATTGAAAAGCACGGGCGTATGGCACGAAGGGGAACAGATGTGTTCGTCGCCACAGCCCAGTTTGGATTTGACCGTGGCATCTCGGAGTTTCAACGCATTGGCTTTTTCAAAGGGCGAATCGGCGGAGACAACTACTTTACTGCGGTAGACCAGGGCTATATCACCCCCAATCGCAATGAGGCGATCGATTTGCTTCGGGATTTCGACGCTCAAATGGACCAACTCATTTCTGCCGCAAAAGCAGACCGGTGCCCAACATCTATTCGTCGAAGAGCAGTTGAGCTTGATACGGCGATCGCCGCTCTTGCAGTTGCGACCGAAAGTCGGGGGGAACGGCTCCAAACAGTTCTAATCGCTTTGGGTCGGTTGGAACGCGCACTCAGCCGCAGCCTTGCTTGGAGCCAAGAAAGAATTCGTCCAATCCAAGGTTTGCGGCTCGAATGGCTGGCTCAAACGAACGACGGCTCTCGGGAATTCCGACTCGCCCGCTCGGTCGCCGGAATGCGCGCTCGCCTCGGCGACGAAACGCTCTGGATTCGCCAGCACCTTGAACCACTTGCGAATAATGCAACCAAAGAGCGTTTGTGGGTGAAATGGGATCAACGATCCAGCAATGATGTCGTCTGGCACGAGGGCGATCTTAGTAAAGTGCTTATCGAAATCGTCATGCGGCGCCGTATTCGTTTTGAACAAGCGGGCGCGAACGGCTGGCCTGACTGGTCGCCTTTCAAAGCAAGGCTGGATGACATTGCCGCTTTCATTGAAGGGCGGACGGACGGCGCTCTGCTTGCCGACCTCATTTGGGGCCTGTCGTTGCTGGATTGGGAAAAATGCTACGCCGATAAGGCTAAAGAGTTCGAGCAGGCCGAAGCGGGGCATCATTGGACGCAGGTGGCAGAGGATGAGGAAAAAGAGGTCATTCCATCAGCATCTTACGCGCTTGTCCGCCTCTGCTTCCGCCCCACCAGCGAAAATGGCGATGCAATCCCGCTCGTACCTGCGATTCTCCAACGTGCGATGAACGGCGATGGCAAAGGTGCCTCTGAATTGGCTGCTCGCCGCCTGTACGGGTCAGGGAAAGCACCACTAGTCAAGGAACTGCCCGTCAGTGGCGACATCGCCCGACGCACTGCGGCAGCGATTCTGTTTCCTATTAGCCATCGTGATTTCCACCTCCTCGAACATATGATTCTCAAACAACAGAACCAACAAAACACGTGAATCTCGAAACGCTCAATAATGAACCGCGTGTGCTCCTCAAAGTCGCCTTGCGACCCATTCAAGGTACACGCTTTCAACCCACCGGCTTCCCCGACCTCGGTGCTGCCACGTATGATGGCCCCGACCGCACCAAGATGCTCCTTGTGGAATCCGCTCAGAGCATGGCCAACCGGCTCGAAGCTGTTTGCTGGGATACTGTCGCCGATGATTGGGTAACGCCGCTCAAGGGCCTGCCTGTTGTCAAAGTGAAAGACAACACCGGGAAGCCTGTAACGAACTCCGTGCTCGAAGCGCACCGATTAAACAGCCCTTACATCACTAGCGCAAAAGGATTCGAAGCTATCAAAGCGGGCGTCGCTTTCGATGCAAACCGACCTTTTGACCGGTCACCGCTATTGAAGACGCTTCTCAAATACGATCCAAACTCGTTGCTTCATGGAATATTCCTTGAGAAGATTGCCGGTATCATTCGGTTACCGCGCGCGTTGACCGCATTCATCGAAGCATCAGACATCACGGTCGCCGCAAGCGGCGGCGCGAAATTTGACCGTGTTCGGCCAGCAAAGGGGGACGAAGGCAAAACGGCCAAGGAAGGGTTCGGAAACGTCATCTACCACCGAGAAGAATACTGCGGAAGTATTACTGCGTTCTTCAACATTGACCTCGCGCTCGTCCGCGGTTTCGGTCTTGGTACGGAGGTCGAGGCGATGCTCATTGCCATCGCACTTTTCAAAATCCAAAGATTCCTGAGTTATGGCTTGCGACTGCGGACGGCGTGCGATTTGGAAGTTATCGACAAAACTGTCGTGCAGCGGCCCGATGGGTTCGTCATCCCTTCACTCACTGAACTGGAACAAGTGTTACCAAGTCTCATTAAGGCTGCATACCCCAGGCTCGAAGGTGTTAATAGAGACACCATAGTTACGTTTGCTGATACAGAGGCTAAGTTCGTTAGCCTTCAATTGGCCATAGAACCCGCAATTCCTGAAGAACTGAAAAAAGTATTGAAATGGAGGAAGGCCACAAAGAATAAAACAGCAAGTCTGGAAGTCAGCCCGGAAAACGGCCTTCGACCAGAGGAATTAGCCGAAAGATTGTATCCCGGTGACGGCGGAGTCGACGCTCGCGAGGAATTTTTGGAAGCGTGGCAAGCTGCGGGTGCTAAAAGCAAGTCGGACGGTGACGACGTGGTACAAGACAGCAACGGCGAATAGCAATGACTGTCCTCGAACTACGGTTCCCCGCCGGGCGCTATCACTCTACGCCATGGGGTCGCCATGTGAACGAAGGCTTAGTCGAATGGCCGCCGTCACCCTGGCGTATCGTGCGCGCATTGATTGCGACGTGGTATTTGAAAGTACGCAAAGATGAGGAAATTCCTGAGCCGACTATCCGCGCCCTAGCCGATGCACTTAGCCGGCCTCCTGTCTTTCGCTTGCCTCGGGCTACCACTGCGCACACGCGGCATTACGTGCCATACAACGAAGGCAAGAATGAGAAGACTACCAAGGTTTTTGATACCTTCGTTCAGCTTTCAGAAGGTGACGCAGTGCTCGTCGCGTGGGACGTGGCTTTGCCACCAGAGCAACTTGCCACGTTGCGAACGCTCGCCGAACGAATTGGCTATCTCGGCCGTGCGGAAAGCCTTGTAGAAACGCGCGTGCTTGAAGGCGTCACAGAAATTAATCCGAATGCCACGCCGCATATTGAAGGCTCGCAGCAGGGCGAACTCGTCCGCCTGCTCGCACCAATGACGCCAGACGGCTATAATCTGTGGCGAGCAGATTTTCTCGCCGTAAACTTGCCGATGGGCGAGGAAAAAAGGAGGGAACGCAAAAAAATCAGAGTATCAGAAATCCCTGACGACCTTTTCGCCGCCCTTCATGCCGACACTGGCGATCTCCAATCCGCAGGGTGGAATCTCCCTCCCGGTGCGCTCTACTTGGATTACATCCGGCCGAGAGATGTGTTCCTCCTGGGCGCCCAAATTCGTTCTCGGAGTAGCAAAACACGGCCGACCGTGGCGCGTTACGCCGTGGTAAGCGCCGTCGCGCCGAGCATCACGCAGGCAATTTCCGTTGCCGGTCGAATGCATGCCGGGCTTTGCAAATGGTCCGACCAAGACAAAGGCAGCGCCACCGTATTTACAGGCCTGGGTGACGACGGCAAGCCACACACCGGCCACCGGCATGCTCACATTCTCTGCGAGGCCAATGGCCTGCGCGACGATATAACGCACGTGACTATTTGGGCACAAATGGGATTCGACGAGGCAGCCTGCCTCGCGTTGCGTAGGCTGAACAAGATTTGGGGCCACGGCGGTCACGACATTCGTCTCGTCCTGCATGGAATCGGCCAACCCGCCGATTTTAATGATTGCTCACTTTTTGGAGCGGCCAAAGTTTGGCGATCGCTTACGCCGTTTGTCTCGACGCGCCACGCCAAGACTTTCCGAGATGGCCGCCCGAAAATGCACGCTAGCGGCTGGCAGATAGGCTCCAGCGCGCATGACCTGCTCCGGTTTCTCTCCCTGCATCCGCACGGAACTGCTGCGACGATTAGCCAAATCGACGAGCGTGACCGCCCGTTCAAATTTGGCAGCCGACATCTCCGTTCGTTGCAATTCCAGACCGTCCGCCACGAGGGCGGAGGAAAGCGGGGTGACAGTTCAGGTAACGCTTTCACCATTACGTTTGCCGAACCCGTCAGCGGCCCGTTCGTCTTCGGCTATGGTGCCCACTTTGGTCTCGGCCTGTTCGTCCCGGTCCGTCCATAAGGGTAGCCTCGAACCCGCTAGTCCAGCATGATTTCACACGCGTTGAGAGGACTGAAGATTTCCTCGGTTCGACACCGCTCTATGGTGCTCTGGAAAGATGTCAACGGAGATTGCGGCGTTGCAATAAATGTTCAGAAGCTAGTTCTCAGAAGGGCTCGCGAGCAATTTCGCAGTGGTTTAGCATTTCAGGTCGCCAGCGACGAATGGAGCGGCTTTAAGATCACAATTTGTGACGATAAAA
>CAZMNG010000228.1:0-6497 GCA_964567505.1 uncultured Chthoniobacterales bacterium | reverse complement strand
GGTTCCTGCGCCAAAGGCGGCCTCCGGAGAAGATTCGCTCGTTTCAGAATGTTTTTTCAGCTTGCTGACAAGCATGAACACCGCAGGAACAAATAACAATGTAGCCGCAGTAGCGAAAATCAGTCCTCCGATCACGGCTCGGCCCAAGGGAGCGTTTTGCTCGCCACCTTCCCCTAGACTTAGGGCCATCGGAACCATTCCGATGATCATGGCTAGCGCCGTCATGAGCACTGGCCGAATCCGGACATATGCGGCTTCGAGTGCTGCCCGATAGGGATCTTTGTATTGCTCGAGCAGTTCATTGGCAAATGTGACAACCAAAACGCTGTTTGCGGTAGCGACTCCCATACACATTATCGCACCCATCAGCGCCGGCACACTCAAGGTAGTGCCCGTCACGAAGAGCATCCAGATGATTCCAGTAAGTGCGAAAGGCAGCGCCGTGATGATGACGAATGGCTGGGTCCAGGATTGGAAATTGACCACCATCAACAGGTAAACAAGCAGCATCGAAAACGCCAACCCGGCATACAACCCGGTATAGGATGCATGCATCGTGGTCACCTGCCCGCGTACATGGATAAAACTACCTCTAGGTAGACCTTTCCTGGAGGCATCCACCAGTTTCTGTATATGATCTGATACGTATCCCAAATCTTTGCCATCGGCCGCTCCATAGATGTTGATTGCCGGCACGATGTTATAGTGATCCTCGACCGGGGTCGTAGTACTGCGCGAAATCGAGGCGACATTAGCCAGAATCTGGCCTTGTCCCTGACCTCCGAGGATAGGCAGGTTTCGCAGATCGTCGAGAGAAGGCATATCGTATTGCGGGACCTGAGCGTTGAACTGGTAACTAACTCTATTCCCTGGGTCCACCCAGAAGTTCGGCGAAGTCTGTTCCGATCCGGACAGGGCGCTGAGCACGCTCTGGGTTACACTTTGGGCTGTGATGCCGAGGATCGATGCGATGCTGCGGTCTATCGTGACGTTCAATTGAGGCACATTATTAGGCTCCTGAATCCGGAAATCGACGGCGCCCGAAATATGGCGGATCTGTTGCATTAACTTACTCGCGAAGTTAAAATTGTCTCTCAGGTTGGCCCCGGTTATCTGAATATCGATCGGGGCCGGCATCCCAAAGTTGAGGGTTTGGGAGACGATATCCGCCGGCGGGAACCAGACACCAACATCGGGAAAATCGTGCGGCATACGAGCTCGGATTGCCTGGACGAATTGATCTGTTGGGCTATGGTTTTCATTTAGCGAGACCAGAATATCGCAATCCGCTGCGCTCATGGTTCCCGTGTTGTTGTATGACGTGTTAATACCGCTGTACGGGATACCCATATTATCAACAATCATCTTTACCTGCTTGGCCGGAATGACTTGCCGGATCATCTGTTCGATCTGATCCGCCGTTCGAGCGGTTTCTTCGATGCGGGTACCGGGCCTCGTACGAACGTGCATATCAAATTGTCCGGTATCGACAGACGGAAAGAAGTTTTGGCCGAGAAATGGGTACAGGAATGTTGAGGCCGCGGCAAATCCCAGTACTAGTGTGACCAGTTTACCAGGGTTTCGCAGACCAAGACTCAGCAGATCACGATAGCCCTCTCTGAATTTTTCGAATCGATGGTTGAACCATTGGTGGAAACGGGAGAACCAACCGAACAGTGCGAACCGCTTTCTGCCGTCGGGATGAGCCGCTGCGCCATGCTCTTTCATCCAATACATTGCCAAGGTGGGGACCAATGTCCGCGACAGGATGTAAGATGCGATCATCGCGAAAATTACCGCCTCAGCTAAAGGCGTGAAAAGGTATTTGGCGACCCCCGAAAGGAAGAAAATGGGAACGAAAACGATACAGATGCACATCGTCGAGACGAGAGCAGGGGTAGCAATTTGGCCGGCCCCGTCCCGGATGGCTTCCAGCGTCGGCTTACCTTCGGCCAGATGTCGATCGATGTTTTCGATCGTCACGGTAGCATCGTCCACCAGGATACCGACCGCGAGTGCGAGACCTCCTAAGGTCATGATGTTAATCGTTTCTCCGAGTGCAGTCAGAAAGGCAATCGAAGAAAGAATGGCCAAAGGAATCGAGATCGCAATGATCAGCGTGCTTTTCCAGTCGCCGAGAAAGACCAGAATCATGATGGCAGTGAGACATGCTGCGATCACGGTTTCGCGCACTACGCCTTCAATTGCGGCGGTCACGAATATCGACTGATCAAAAAGCATCGAAATATTCAGCGCCGGCGGCAACGTCTGCTTAAGATCCGGGATTTTGTCCTTGATTCCCTGCACGATATCGAGCGTCGATGCATCACCAGTCTTTTGAACGGTGAGGAGCGTGGCCCGCTCACCGTTAAAACGAACAATGTTGGTTTGGGGAATGCTTCCGTTATAAACGTGGGAGACGTCTCGAATATAAATGGTAGTCCCGTTGGCCAGCGTCTTGATCGGGATAGCGTTTAATTTCTCAAATGTCGCAGGACTGGCATTTAGACCAACCTGGTATTCGAAGCGGCCGATTTTTTGAGTACCGGAAGGTAAGATTAGACTCTGCGCGTTGATTGTATTAACCACGTCATAAGGCGTCAACCCATAGCCTTGTAACGCCTTATAATTGAGATCGATCTGTATAGTTCTTAGCTTGCCCCCGTAGGGGTAGGGGATGCCGACACCAGGAACGGTGATGAGCTGGGTCCGAACAAAATTCAATCCTAAGTCATTGAGTTCTTGTTCAGATAGACCGCTCAAACCTACCATCACTACTGGCACGTTACTCGCACTGTAGCTGAGTACTAACGGTGGAGTCACTGCCGTTGGGAGTTGCTTGAGAACCGCCTGCGAAACCGAAGTTACCTGCGCAATTCCCCTAGGGACACTAGCGTTCGGCTGCAGAAAGATTTTTACCACTGCCAATCCATATATCGATTCCGATTCAATATGTTCAATGTTATCGACGGTTGTGGTTAAAACCCGTTCGTAGGGCGTCGTCAGGTGATCAGTCACATCGGTGGGCTCCATACCCGTATAGGTCCAGATTACGGAAATAACCGGAATGTTAATGGACGGGAAAATGTCCTTGGGACTACGCAGGATCGCAAGTACCCCCGCGATCAAAATGAAGACCGCCAGAACAATGAAAGTGTAAGGGCGCCGTAGTGCTAAATTAACAATCCACATGAGTTAGGCCTCCAGAAATAAAGGAGAAATGAAATGATAGATGACAAATTGGATAGGGGTTGCTGGCCTGGGAACTTCGAATCGTCCACGAACCCCAGTTGGTTATGCTTTCGCCCTTTGTCATTCTACGGCGGCGAGCTCGACCGTTTTGACAACCGTGACGTGAGTTCCCGCGGCCAACCCAGGTGGAGGGTTAATGATCAGGCGATCCGACTCGGACAGACCGTCAGCAATTTGCAGCCGCGTTCCGAAATCGTGGGTAATAGTAACTTTGCGAATTTCGACCTTGCCGTCCGGATTGACCAACGCGACTGCTGGTTCCCCAGATTGGAAGAGCATCGTCATTGCCGGAATCATTACGCCGGCTCCGTCGATGGGAATGTCGAGAGTCGTTTGTATAAACGCGCCTGCCAAGGGAGCGCCGGTGGGATTGGGCGCCTGCAACTCGGTTAACAGGCGTTTGGAGGTCGGATTGATGGCCCCGGCAGTGCTGACCACATGAGCCTGAAACGTGTGGGCAGGGAACTCGTTCACCGCTAGCTGCGCTTGCTGGCCTGGTTTCACCAGAGATGAAAAAGCCTGCGGGACGGTGACGTAGACGCGGAGAACCGAAGTCGCTGCCATCCGGAAAAGTGCCGTTCCCGAGCCGGCGGGAATGTAATCTCCGATGTCGGTGTTTCGGGCAGTGACGACTCCATCGAATGGAGCGCGAAGGATTTTAAAGTCTTCCAGAGCTTCTAAGCGGCCTACTACAGCTTGATCAGCAACTACCGTGGAGCGAGCGCCGGCATAATTATCGGTGGCGGAATCGAAATCCTGTGCGGAAACAACGTTGGTCTTAAAGAGGTCCTGGTAGCGCTTGTAAGTGACTTCTGCTAGATCAAAGGCCGCCTGGGCCACTTTAAGTTGAGCTTGTGCTTGAGCGAGTTGTTGGTCCACCGCGGGAGTATCGATCTCGGCGAGCACATCGCCCTTCTTGACTCTAGTCCCGATATCAAAATACCATTTCTTTAGATAGCCACTGGTCTGGGCAAAGATCGGTGAGTCACTGAACGGCATCGCCTCGCCCGGTAGCTGAAGATGCATGATCCCAATGGACTTTTGCGGATGCGCCGTGTCCACCAGTATCCTGGCTGCCTCATTGGTACGTTGTTGGACAACTGCCGTCCATTGGTTGCGCCTATAAATGCCGAAGGCTGCAAGCCCGACAAACAGTGCTCCCGCAACGGCTACGGCGAAGAAAATCACTTTCGCGGATTTCTTCTTCGGTGAGGAAGGCGGGCTGGGCCCGACGGTAGTCGTGGTCGTCTCACTCATGGGTTCCTCTTGGCGAGGCGTTGCGTGTCACCCTCGTGCTCGAAGCAGGAGTAACGGAGTACTGGAGTTTTGGTGTAATGTGTCGTTCAGCCATCTGAAAATTTCATTCCTTCCCACGCGCCGGAGCGTTCGGCTGCTCAATCCTCGCTGTCATGCCGTCCGCTAAACTGTCAGAGGGATTGAGGATCACTTGGTCCGAAGCCGATAAACCATGGGAAATTTCAAGTTTGGTTCCGAAGTCCTGATTGATCGTGATCTTCCGAATCTCGACTTTCCCTTTTGGATTGACTACGCCGACGGCCGCTCCCTGCCGCTGGAAAATCAAAGTATTCTCCGGAATTGTGAGGAAAGGCGAGTCGGCGGTGAACTTAAATGTTACCTGGCCATAGGCCCCCGGAAGCAGTTCGCCAGATTCATTTGGGATTTGCAGTTCGGTTTGAAGCGACCGGGAGGTTGGGTCGATCATGCCGGCGGTATTGGTAACGTGTGCTTGAAAAATTCGGCCGGGGAATTGAGGCAGAGCTAAATCTCCCTCCATGCCGATTCTTAAAAACGGCGCGTAGGCCTGCGGTATTTGCACATAAATGCGTAATGGCGAGATCCGTGCCACCACGAAAAGCTGATTACCTGAGCCATTGGCAACATACGTCCCTACATCGATGTTTCTTGCAGTAACAATGCCGTCGAATGGCGCCCGCAACAGCTTAAAAGCTTCGAGGGCATTCAGTCGATCGATGTCAGCTTCATCCGCGGCTACTGCGGCCTGGTCTTCGCTATACGTGTCGGCTGCCGTGTCGCGGGTTTGCGCGTCGAGAACCAGCTGATTAAAGAGCGTCTGATAACGTTGATAGGTTACTTCGGCAAGTTGCGCTGTTGACTGTGCAACCTGGAGTTGCGCTTTGGCTTGAGCCAATTCTTCGTCGACCTCCGGAGTTTCGATCTCTGCGAGAATATCGTTAGCGTGCACCTTCGCACCGATATCGAAGTACCACCGTTTCAGATAGCCGCTGGTTTGAGCATAAATTGGTGCTTCCGTGTAGGCCGTTGTGTAACCAGGCTCTTCGAGGCTGACCCCGCCGACTGGTTCCGGATGAACAACGCTAACTGTTATCTCCTCAGCGGCGGGGTTTGCAGGCTGGAGACGGTGAGTCTGGCTGGAACCCACCTCATGGAAACCGATGGCGATCGCAATAACAGCACTGCATCCGGCGAGAACGAAAAGTAGTGTTCGTTGCTTCCTGAGTCTTTCAGGCGCGGTTTTACGCTCTTGAGTTTCGCTTACATTTAAGTTCCCTGTGTTCATTTGCTTCGAACCACCATGGCGTACTGTTTTGCTAGCATCGCTCCGATCCAGGTAGGCTTGGAGCGAAAAATAAAGCGCACAGCTCCAGCTCCGCGGAATCCCTGGGCCAGTAGACTACCACCGTGCCGGGCCGGCATCAAGTCGTAAGAGGCCAGGTAGTGCGGGCTCGGCCCAGCGGCGCAGAATGGCCCAGTGGGCGCAGGTGAACGGCAAGGCCAGATAAATGGTCGGCGCGCGGAGCGGTACCCGCGCAAACTCCCGGTCCGTCATAAAGGCGGATCGCCGGACCGGGGTGACCCGGCACGTTCAGACGGCGGCCGATCACCGGACCGGAAAGGATCGCATCGCCTGTTCGCATTCGAAGATCGCGAGACTTTTCTCCTCTGCCTGACCGGAATTGTCGCCACCGACACGGTCCCAACCCGGAATGGCGCCCGCAAAGTCCAGCACACTTTAGCCTCGAAATGAATATCCCACGATGCTCGAATGAGTGGTTATGGTTGGCTCTAAGCCGATCGCTGACTCGGCCCTGTTGTCGGCCCAGATTGTCAGAACGTGACACTAAACATTGACAAAGGGGCTGCCCACGGCACGTGTAAAACGCGGAAGGATGAGATCAATAAGGATCTTCTAGAAAAAAGACCTAAAGCAGCAGGCAGACAATTAAGATTATTTGAAGACGAAT
>CAZMNG010000227.1:0-6508 GCA_964567505.1 uncultured Chthoniobacterales bacterium | reverse complement strand
TCTGTGTAATCTGTGTAATCTGTGGCTCGTCTTGCCCCAATCCGTGAAATCTGTGGCTGGCGCTACCCTGAATTGACGGAAAGAGCCTTTTAAGCCGTACCGGGAAACGCTTTGGGCCTGGCGCTTTTCTTTCGGAGATGGTGATTGCCGGGGCGGACTTGTCACTGGCCAAGAGCCGTTTCTCACGTACGCGTTCCGTCCCTCATCTGATCTGTGTAATCATCTGTGAAATCTGTGGCTCGTCTTTTCCCGATCTGTGAAATCTGTGGCTCGCCTTAAACCCCTTAGTGTAATCTGTGGCTCCCGGAAATTACGAGGCCGGGTGGGAGAGATTCTCCGAAAAGATTCGCGCGATCAGCTGCGGCGACCGGAACGTAGGACCGAAGCCTGGCGACCTTCGATGGTGAAACCCCGGCCGTCTGCAGTCTCGACGCGATTTTATCGCGGAGGCTTTTCGGCAGATCAATTTGTCGGTCATCGACAAGACACGCTGCACGCAGAAACAGGGTCTGGATGTCGACGAGCGCCGGGTCGGCCCAATCAAGGTCTGACAACTCGGCGTAAGCCTTATCTACGAGTGCCGGCGGCAGCACAAATTCCCGACCTGCGTAGAATGGACTGCGGTTTAGCAGAAGACCGAGCGCGACCAGATAGGGGGCCGCGTGTTGCTTTTTCGCAGCCGCGGCGTGGGCTGCCCGCAGAAATTCTTCGAACAGATTGGATTTTGTGGCGATGTCGATTCGCTCAAGCGCACCGGCCAGACGGACGAGTTCTGCGGGGACATTTGTCAGGGTCCGGATCCTGGAAAGCTCCGGTGCGAGAATTGCCGTTTGCCGTTCCTGGTTCAGCCCGCCGGCAACTCTTCGCCACAGGATAAAGGCCTGGAGTTGATTGCGTTTGCCGGGGTAATTGAGACCTTCGGCATGGATCCTCCAAAGGGAGTCGATCCGGGCTTCATCCATAGGCGCGCCAAATCCCGGCCGAAGAAAATAGCCGGCGAGAATCAGCCAGCTCTCTTCGTGCTCGACCGATGTCTTCCGGCTTTGAACCGATTCATCAAGAGAACGCCAGAGGGACCGAATCAGAAGATAATTCCATTCCGCTTTCGGCTTGCGAAGGATCTGTTCAAGGCTCTTCAGTAGATTGGCTGCCGAGAGTTTATCACGCGGATTGAGTGGCCCGGAAAACAGGGCGCTTATTCGCGTTTGCGCCTTCTCGAGTTGATCCAAATCTACGTCTGGTCCGGCGGGTGTGTCAGCGCCGCCATCTCCCTGTTCCAAGCTCCGGCTACCCGTCGGCCGTGGACGAAGATCGAACTCGAGCGGCCATGTCCCTGGCAGCTGCGGATCCGCGCTGACACAGGCGACGCGCAATAAACCGAGGTCGTTGATTCGCGTCGACAAAGCGACCGGCAACCGGTTCCCTTCGCGTTCGGGTCCTGCGAGTTTGGCGGTGGTTTGAAGTGGCGGCAGCCGGTGGAATTCGCGATCATTCCATTCTACAAGCATTCCGGATCGGTCTTTCTCACGGCGAAGGGAATAGTAGGGCTGGAACTGGACCAGCCGATTGACTCGGAGTTCGAGTCCGTTTTGCGAAACATGAAATTCCTCTTCCACCGGTGCGCCGCCAGGCAAGATGCAAAGTAAAGCCCGCCCGGCGGTCTTGCTGTGGTCGGAACTCGCTCGATGGACTTCCAGATAGATTGCACGTGCGGCTCCGGCTTCGATTCGAACGCCGCGCCGGTGTACGATCGCGCCGAAACGAGCAGACCCCTTGGCAACTGCAAGACTCGGCTCCGAGTTTTCGAGGATGAGCGGTTCGCCTCCGTTCTGCCATCGGGCGATTTGTGTCCGCAGGCGTCGGCGCAAAGATTCGGGGTAAAGGGTTCCGCCGTTGAACAGGATGGCGTCGACATTTGGACGGTCGTGCATGAAATCCGCAAGGTAACGTGTGACGGCGCTGTCGGTTGCATACGGCAGGGCCCACTCCCGTAATCCTGCCTGGGTCGTCGCCGGCCGATCTTTTCGGTCGCACTCGGGGAAGAATCCGTCCAAAACGATCGACTCGATTTCGGATCGCTGGATCTGAGCGCTCAACGTTCCGCCAAGGAGCCGCGCACTACGGCCCGGGACGGAAACTGTAAAAACAGTACCGCTGTCTTCGGACAGGCAACGCTCCTTGATGTCCCTGCAGCGCGCGACGAGAAAGTTCCATTGCACCTCTGAGAGCGGTTCGTTTGCGCCCAATCGAGATTCGGCGTGGTGGGCGATAGCGAGATCGATGTTGTCTCCGCCAAGCAGGAGGTGGTCACTGACGGCGATTCGCTTGATCTCCGACCGGGAATTGTTGGATCTTGGCTCGATTTCAAAAAGTGTGAAATCCGTCGTGCCGCCGCCGATGTCAATGACAAGGACATGCCGAACTCCGGCTTGGCGAAGGCTTTCCAAACCGTCATTTCGCTCGGCGCCGGATTCCAGCCACCAGTAGAACACCGCTTGTGGTTCCTCAAGCAATCGGACGTCCTCGGAGAATCCCGCCTCTTTCGCAGAGTCAAGCGTGAGCCGCTGAGCGGCGGCGTCGAAAGAGGCAGGCACCGTGACGGTGACTTCCTGGTCGTTAAACGGCGCACCATGACGGGCGAATCTTGCATCCCAGGCTTCCCGAAGATACGAAAGCAGAAGCGAAGACGCGCGAACCGGCGAGATCCGTTTCTCGACCGGAATTTCAATCGATCTCCAAGGCAAAAACGGGGCGGTTCGGTCGACGCTGTGATGACAGAGCCACGACTTTGCCGAATGAACAACGCGACCTGGCACGTCCGCTGCGCGTGTCCGCGCAAAACGGCCGGGAATCCATTGCGCGCTGTCCGCCCCGTGCCCGGAGATGTGCACAGCTTCCTCCGGGGTCAGAAGGTACAGGAACGACGGCAACGTTGACACCTCGGCGAACCGGGTCGCGGTTTCCCATTGCGGCACGAGGAACAATTCGCGTCCCGACGTCGCACCATCCAACGGTTCAAATGCCATGGCACAATTTGTGGTGCCGAGATCGATTCCAATACTGAATCGCGGTCGGGCCATTGGACGGATCAGCCTACTCCATCCGCACCTGATATTCGACTTTCCAGCGGCGATCGGACCCGGTGTGCTTCATCCAGAGTTCAAGGTTCCCCAGTTCGGTCACGATCGGATTAATCACGACCGGAATCGGTTGTCCCTGTGGAAATCCTTCCACGGCGGGCAACGTCACTTCGATTCTGCCGGTTTCTTCCAATTCGCGTTCCGGGTTAGGAACGATCGTTCCGGGGGCGTCACCGCTTCTGACCTCGGAGGCAAAGAATCGAAAATCCGCCGGTTGACCGGTGATCAGGCCAAATTGGCGTTCGTCGATCAGTAGCTCGCTACCTTCTTCCATGCCCTGAGGCACGACGCAGAGCGCTTTGATTGGGGGCTTGAATCCAGGGATCGCAGGCGCCGAGGATTCGAGGCCGATGTAATAAGAGCGCGCTGTGCCGGCTTTGATTCGAATCCCTCGACCAGTCGCGCGGTTCCGCCCGTAGAGCGCCGCACCTTTGGCGACCGCCAGATCGGGTTGGAATCCGGCCAGTGCGCGAACCGGGGTTCCTTTACCCCACGAAGTGAGCAGGTCGAGCACGCGTGCCCGGATTGGAGCCGCGTTAAAAACGCCTCCATTGAAAAGCACGGCGGTTGGCTTGAGGTAACCGCCTTCAAGGGCCTCCGGTCGTGTTTTAACCAGCGCTGAGAGCGATTCGCTTGCCTTGACGTTGGTGAGGCTCCGCGCCAGAAACCGGGCGAGATGCTTGCTCACCACCGGATCCGACGCGTATGGAAGTCCGAACTCCTGCAGTCCGGCACCTCTGGATTCCTGCGGCAGATCAGTCACAGCTGTCATTGGGAAAAACCCGTCCAGAATCACCTGTGTCAGCGTTGCACGGGTTAATTTGGTGGAGACGGTTTTCGCAAGCAGGCTGGATCCTCGCGACGGAACGGCAACCGGGACCTGGTCGAGCGCCAGGTCCGTGAAGAGAGAAACTTTAGCCATGCTTGCAGCGTGGATCAAGGCCAGGAACTGCCAGGCGTCGATCGATTTACCGGCCGCTTCCAACTGCGCTTGGAGCGTGTACGCGAGCGCGAGGTCCATGTTGTCACCGCCTAACAGGAGGTGTTCGCCGACACTGATTCGCTCGGCTTCGAGGTTGCCTTCCTTCTCGGATACGGCAATGAGGCTGAAATCGGCTGTCCCGCCGCCGATATCGCAAACCAGAACCATATCGCCACGACGGACCTGCGTCCTCCAGTTGTTCCCAGCCTGGGCAGTCCAGGCGTAAAACGCAGCCTGCGGTTCTTCGAGCAGCACGACCTTATCGAATCCGGCGGCTTCGGCGGCGGCGGCGGTCAAATTTCGCGCGATTTCGTCGAACGAGGCTGGAACTGTCAAAACGACCTGGCCGTCGGCGAGATTCCAAGTCCGGCCCTGCACCGATTCGGCGTAAAGGAATCCTTCTTTGAGATGTTCGAGGTAACGGCGTGAACAGTCGAACGCCGAGAGCTTCTGTTCTTTGATGTCGGATTTCCAAGGCAGCACCGGACTTTTCGGGTCGACATGGAAATTTGAGAGCCATGATTTGGCGGAAGTGATCAGTCGATCCGGGATCACCGCCCCGTGGTTGCGGGCGAAATGACCAATGATTGGTTCGCCACCGGTTTTCGACCATGGCAATTGTACCTGGCTTTGCTGAAACTCATCCGGATGCGGGATGTAAAGCGCCGAGGGAAGGGTCGGCTTTTCGCCGATCTGATTGAGGCCGAGGATTTGCGTTACATCGACGATCGTCGCGCGGCCAGATTCGAACTCTTCGACCGCAACCGCGCTGTTCGTTGTTCCCAGATCGATTCCGATACTGAATTGCGTGCTCATATAGTTCCCTGTGCGTTCCCGCTCAACCGGCCGAAGCCGCCCTCTTACTTCAGCTCCACTTCCGCCGGTGCGATCGAGGGTAATTCGCCCGACGACACGATGCGCGGCAATTTCACGAACTCTGTTTTCCAGCCTTTGTGGACGAGCGTACCCGTGAACGGGGGCTCTCCGGCGAGTTTACCGACAACACGATAATGATCTGTTGCATACCCGGCTGGCAGGGTGACTTGCGTACCTTCCTGCGCATCGGAGACGGGCGAGATTTTAAAATATTCCTGAAGGACCTGGCGGCAACCTTGATGAATGACCCTGGCGGCAGCGCCGACTTCGTTGTCATCGTACGCGGCAACGTCTTCCATGAGAAAATCGACGAGCCGGCCCTTTTCCTGAAGAAGAGCCAGAAAAGCCACGACCTCTGATTCGGCCTGATTTTCCGCGGGAGGCGGCGGTTTTACCGGCAGCGGCGCGGGAGCCGGCGTCGACGTCGTTGCGCTCGCCCGGTTGGCGTCACTTGTTGTTTTGCTCTTTGCGGTGATAAATACCAGTGCCAGCACAAGAAGGCTGATAACAACGGCAAGTTCGGCGATTGAGACCGTGTGCCCTGCCGCGGCAGGTGTGAGCAGCAGCCCGCCAAGAATGCCAATGACGACTGCGCCGATGATGATGGAAGTCTTCATAAAAGTGACTCTGTTTAGGGAGCTTGTTCCTTCGATCCGACGGCCGCCGGACGAGATCTTTGCTTGTTAGCGTTCTCTGGCAACAACGGCTGCAACCCCTTTCTCGTTATCGACAAGTGGCCCGACGTTCCAAAGAATGAAGCCTCCAGAGGGTCGCGGCCGGATCGATTGTTCAATGGCGAGTTGTGAAGCGATTTCGCTCGAGGGCCAGCCGTAGGAACCGCCCACCCGGTCCAGAGCGATGCTTGGGTAGATCGGAATCCCTCGCGGATTCGCCTCAGAACCGCGCCACCATTCCAGCAGGGCGGAGAAACTTTGAGCGCTTTTGTCGCGCCAGTAGAGTTGAGGAGAAAGATAATCGACCCAGCCGTTCTTCAGCCACGCAACCGGGTCGGCGAAAAGTTGGCGATACTGATCGAGACCCGCGATCACGTTGGAGGGGTAACCCTTACTGTAGATACCGAACGGACTGACGCCGAAGAGGGTACCGGGACGCGTTTCTTTAATCGCGTCACCCAGGTCTTTGATGAGCCGGTTAACGTTGTCGCGGCGCCAATCTCCGAGATCTGAGTGCCCGCCGTAGCGCGCGTAAAATGTGTGGTCCGGAAACGGACCGCTCGGATAATCGCGACTGGGATAAGGATAGAAATAGTCATCCAGGATGACGCCAGCGACTGCATAACGTTCGACGATATCGCGGACAACCCTAATGACATGTTCTCGGACGGCGGGATCCCCAGGGTCCAACCAGAGGCCGTGCCCGATTCGGTGTACTGCACCGGGCAATTCGCGCGATTCATGATTTGCAGCCCTGGCATCCGAGGCGTTTGTCGCGGCTCGGTACGGATTTATCCATGCGTGAATTGCGATGCCTTGGTCGTGCCCGACCCGTA
>CAZMNG010000226.1:0-6512 GCA_964567505.1 uncultured Chthoniobacterales bacterium | reverse complement strand
CGGCATACCTATTCCAACAGTCGAAAGCTCCACCGATGCGGTTCGCGAGCCGGCGCGTTCTATCCGGCAACGGGTCCTCGACATCCACAAAAAGCTGCCTCTCTGAGTCGAAGGCCAAATCGGGGTAGGCATAGGTGTGCTCGGAAAGGTTGTCGATGTTATTCGCGCATTTCTGGAGTAACCATCCATCCCAGTCGTAGATGGAACCGAATTCGTAAGGCAGCTTTTCGGTAATCGCGGGCTCCCAGATACTGGGGAAGAAGTTCCCTTTCTTTTCCGCGCCGTCTACCGACTTCTCGCAGATGCTGGCTCCGGAAATGGTGACCTTAATATTCGGATCGACGGCCTTCATAGCCTCGACGATGTAGTTATGTTTGACCCAATATTGGTCGAGGGACATGTGGCCGTACTGCCACGGACCGTACATCTCGTTACCGATGGTCCAGTAACGAACGTTGAAAGGTTCTGGATGTCCGTTCTCCGCGCGCATCTTGCCCATGCGGGTGTCGACCGAGCCGTTGCAGTACTCGACCTGCTCGGCGGCCTCGCGAGCCGAGCCGAAGCCGCTATCGATCGCAAGGTCGGGCTCCGCTCCAACCAATCGGCAAAGGGCGATGAACTCATGGATGCCGACGTCGTTCGATTCAACCCTGTCGGACCACATTGGTTGCAGGCGCGGCGGGCGCTTATCGCGATCCCCAAGGCCATCGCGGTAATCGTATGCGGACACAAAGTTCCCGCCGGGCCATTTGAACATCTTGAAGCCCTCCTCCTTGAAGAGCCGAATCATTCCAGCGTGAAATCCCTGCACATTATCTGCAAGCATCAGCGACGCGGCGCCTACATGAAAAGTGCCCGAGCCGGTGCCGAGGATTTCCAGCTTGGCTTCTTCCGTGTCGGCAGTGGGAGTGAATCTTAGTGAGAATTCCTTGTACGCGGGGGTGAGCACGGGGATCGCGATCGTCTGCGAGCCGTCCGCGCGCGGACCCCAAATCAAGCGGGCTATCACCTTCACGCCGGGCTCGCCAGCCAAAATCACCCGGCCTTCGTAGGCCTTGCCGCCACCGATGCGCAATCTAGATTGCCGAATGCCGCGCGGCTCGGAAGGATCAAGTTTCACGCGCGGGCTATGCTTGCCGGCATAGGGCCGCTCGGAATCCATTTCGACAGTTCCGTCTGGTCCAACGGGCTTGAAAGGTTCGCCAAAGAAGCGCCGGAAGAAAGGATTCACGGGCGGTGGAGTTGGTGCGCTGGTGATCGCGTTGGCGAATTTTCTGTCGGTCAATATCTCGGCCCACACCTGCGTCGTGGCCGGTTCCATATAACCGCCAAAAATCATTGGGTTGATCGGCACGCCGCTCTTGGTCGCATCGATCGTCGCCCGGATGTTGCCTTCTGAAGTGGCGAAAGCTTTGAAATCCCGCTGTAGCAACGCAGCTCCCGCCACGGAGGCCGCGATGAATTCGCGTCGATTCATTGGCATCGTTTTTCCCCCCGGCGTCCTTTCGCGAGCGCAGAGTGTCTGAGCGCGAGATTGTCCTTGGATATTGCCGTCGGCAACTTTGCCCCTGACGTGTAGTGAGTGGAGGCCCGTTTCATCATTGCGCCGCTCCTGCGATCGGAAACTCATAAAGTGTAATGCTGATGGGCGACACTGCGATCAATGAAGGAATACTTTCCATTGAAGTCTCTCTGACCGCTAACTGAGGCGCCTGCCCTACCCGATTGATGGCGTCAACTGTGGGTCCAGTCAACTGCAGCATCTTCGCAGGACCACTTAGGTGCGATCCCGAAATGTTTAGATCGAACGTTCTTTCGGAGTCGGTCGCGTTCACCACGGAGACAAGCAGAGTCTTACGATCGGCACTCAGCGCCGCCACTATGTCAAGAGGATAGGTCGGGCTTCCCGAAGGGGTCTGCGGCTGATCGGGACTGCCTGCGGGATACTTTGACGCCGGCTGCGGCGAGTTACCGGATAACGCCACCGGGGTCGCACCGACGAAATGGTCGCCGTACATCTTGTAAAGCAAGCCAAGCGAATTGAGTGTGGAAGCGGTGCGGTTATAGGTGATCAGCGCAACTCCAGTCGTCTGCGCTCCCATCGTGATGATGTCCGTGTGCCGCATCATCTCATTGAGGATCATCGCGTAGGCGAGACCCTGTTTAAGATTCATGCCTCCGAACGGACCGTCGCCGCTGCCGGGCGTGAAATTGAAGTAAGCGTACTCATCGATCGAGAGCGGAATCTTCTTCTCGACCATCGCCGGGAACCGCTTCTGGTAGCCCTCATATTCTTCGCGCACCGTGTCCGCGGGATATCGCGCAGACTCAAGGAGCGTCATGTCGGTCTTCACATAGGCATTGTCTGAAGGCTCGTCGTGCTTCAGGTTCTTCCCCTTCTCAATGTCCCAGTGATGACCGCCGCTTGCGTACCAGTGCTCTGCAAGAATGTCGAAGTTGCCCCAGCAATCCTTTAGAAATCCGCCCGTCCAGTCGTAGTCGCCGCCGTACATGCCGTCGAGGTTGCCCACATATTTCGATCGCAAGAGTCCCGGAACGTTGTCGTTCTGCAACATCATCGCCGAGGCAATCAGCGTGATGGATGGGTCAACCGCGCGCATTGCTTTGGCAAACTCGTTATGCTTGATCATGTAGTACTTCAAATCGGTATGGCCGATCTGCCAGTCACCCCATGGTTCGTTTCCGATGTTCCAAAACTTCACCTGATAGGATTCCGGATGCCCATTCTTCGCACGCTGCGCACCCATATAGGTGCTCACCGAGCCGTTCATGTACTCGACTTCCTGGGCGGCCGAGTGCGAGTCGCCCAACCCCGCATTCACGCTGATGTAGGGCTCAACATTGATCAGCTTGCATAGCGTCATGAACTCATCTAGACCGAGGTCGTTGGTTTGCATCGCATTCCACGCAAAGTCCCAATCCGGCGGGCGCTTATCTATATCACCGACAATGTGGTACCAGATCAACATGCTGCGCAACACATTCGCCAAGAACCCGTATATGCACATCTTCGTTGCCGAGGGCTATTACGATTCGGCTACACCGCTGTTCGGGGTGGAATATACGCTCAACCACATGGGGCTAACGGATGTCGGGCATAAGAATATTGTGCGCGACAGATTCGCCGCGGGACACATGGTCTATATCGACCAGCCTTCCCTCGACAAGTTGAAAAAAGATGTGGACGCTTTGTTCGATGCAACTACGGTGCGGTAGACAACTGTATCGCCCCTCTCGCGCTTCTCGAAATTGTGTCAAGTGGGAAGCGGGACCTTAACCCGTCCTCGTCCCGTACGACCTCCACTCGATTTCCATCGAACTTGATTTCGTACGTCCAGCTTGGTCCGAGCGGCAGGGACTTGGCCGACGAGCACAGCATCGGAGGGATGAAATCAACACTCCGGACTGATTCGATTAGCCGATCCTGAAAAAGTCTGTTTCAGGGGGGAATTCTAAACCCGACTTCGGCGCATTTCACCTGTATTTATCCGGCTTTTACCGGTTTTTCAGGTTCGACCAATTTTGCTTCTGGCGACAGGGCCCTCTGGGTGCTGGGGTTGGCCCAGGAGAAATTGAGCGAGTCTCCTGAAGGCCCCGGAATGTGGTCCGAGTTTGACTTTCGTTGCGGCTCGCAAGCAGTCGGATCATCGTAACGATAGCTCCGGCGACGACCTGCCGTGGCCGGAGCCGCCGCGAGGGTTGGGGTCGTAATGGCGTTGGTGACCGCTGCGACCGTAAACCTGGACCAGGTACGGAGCGGTGGCAGCGACCACTACGCTTTCCAACGAGAAATTAACGTCGGACGGTTGTGATTTCAATGATCTCTGGCGCCGCGGTGTAGCCGCGGGTCCCCGCCTGGCTCATTGTTACCACGCAAGCCTTACCAGCCGAGGCCGAGGTCATCGTGTAGGTAGCGCCATTGTTGAAGCAGGCCCCCGCGCTGCCAAACGTAACTGGCAGTCCGGAACTGGCCGCTGCCACCACCGCGAAGCTGCTATTCTCCGTAGCGGTTGCGGGAGCGGGTACATTGACCAGGATGGTTTAATCCGCCGGAGTCTCAATAACGACGATGGGCGCCGAAGTTGCGCTGGGATAAGCCGGAACCGGTGTCTGTGTTCCTCCCGGCGGCTCCGATGGAGAACAACACGGCAAAATTGAATTCCCCGAATACACGGCGGTTAAGCGGTTCTCGCCGTCTCTCAGTTGCGCTGCGCTCAGGGGCATACTTGCCGTGCTTGAGTTGATGCCGGTCGGCAGCAGTGTTGCTGTTTCCAGCAACTTTTCCCCCTTCATGATGTTCACCGTACCGCTGGGTGTACCGCCGCCGCCGGGGATGGCGGTAACCGTGACCGTCAAAGTGGTGGACTCACCAAACCGGAGAATGGATGCACCCGCGCCCAGCGTCACGGTCAACGAGTTGGAGATTTCATGGCCGGTGTTTTGGTAAGCGCCAATGTCAATGTGTGAGCCCTTGGTCCGAGGGTTCCCGAGGATGTCGGTGGCGCCGTAAATCGAATTGGGTGAACTACCATTGGGATCGCACCATCCCACGCTGCACGGGAGACTGGTGCTTCCGGCGCGGACGGCCGGCGAAGAAGGAGTGGTTTCAAGGTTTACAGGCTCATCTTCCAAATCCACAAACTCGGGATTCGCGTTCACGGAGTTTGCATCCTCGCCGCTAGCCGTCTGCCACGCGGCAAAACTGGGGAAGGTGCCTACGGCACCCCACACGATGGACGTTCCTTGCAGGTAACCCGCGGCCGAGTCATACAGGTTCCAATTCAGCGTCGCCGGCGGAGGAGGGTATGTCAGCGACAGAGGATACGCTTGAGTGAAAGGGACATAACTATAGATCCACATATTCGGAGAAGTGGAATAGGGTGAGGCGGCAGATTCGTAAATTATGTTGTTTTCGAAAATGTTCCCCTGTGCGCTGCCCACTTGGTTCTGAATCTCGAAATCGCCGCTCGGGGTGCCTACAGAGTCGTTGCCAGGCTGCGTGCCGTTGTCGAACAGAGTGTTATTGACAAAGACGTCGTGATAGCTACTGCCCCCTCCATTGCTCCCGCCTCCCTTGGTAGTCGCGAGCGCATAACCGCCGATGGAGTTGCCGCAGGCGTTCTCGTAATAGAAAAGATTGTTCCGCACCGTAGCATTCATGCCATAACACGGATATTTACCTATTGCCGGGGTCCCGACACCGACCACGCCGGTGGGCCACTCGGTGCCGCTGGCCAAACATCTTTGATTTTCGCTGGTCGTCTCGATGCCGTAGTCAACCTGCATGATCACGTTCCGCTCGAATGTGGTATACGCGCACCCGTCACAATAAAGCCCGTCGGCGTCGTAGGAATTTCCCTCGCCTGGATTCCCTATTCCGCTGATGTTATAAACCGTGTTCCCGCTGACTACTCCCCAACCTGCCTGGTCATATCCTGTAGGACCTGTTCTTTCGTATCCAATAATGTCGATGCCGATGTTGTCGTTGTCATGAACGAGGTTGTTAGTGATCTGAAAATGGGTCACGTTCCCATTCAGGGTCATGGATTCGCTTTCCCCGGTCTTTAGATCGAAGAGTTCATTGCCACTGACCACCAGGTTGGTAATAGGAGTCTTCGATGTGCCATAGGCGAAAAGACCGCAACCGTTTCCATTCTCTTCCGACGTGGTCACAATGTTGTGTATCCGATTGTTCAAAATCTGGATGCCGGTGCCTGAGCCTGTGATCCAGACGCCACACGGAACGGCACTATCGGTATTGGAAGTTAAGTTGCGGATTTCAAATCCGCTGACGGTGATGTGGCTCCGAACTCCCGAAATGGTGATGAGACCCTGCGTTCCCGAAACGGTGAGGCCGGTCCCGTCTATCACCGCAGGCTGTACCGTAGTCCCCACCACGATGGGATCGCTTTGGAAGATGATCGGTTCACCCGCAGATCCGGAGTTCGGAAAGCTCACGATTTCGTTGTAAACGCCCCCTGTCACTTTTACAGTTGCACCGGCCGTGGCTGTATTTGCCGCGTGTTGGATGGTTAACCAAGGCGCGGCGAACGTTCCGGGATTGTTATCGCTGCCTGTGGTCGAGACATAGTAGACAGCTCCGACTTGTGCGGTGAGTGACTGCGCAAGCAGCAGAACAACCGCAAAGAGCGCTGCGCGCACAACGCCCACATTCGGGAACATCGAAACCTTGCGTTTCATCACTTAATCCCTCCATTTTCCCGACGAGCGTCATCGTTTGGACGCCAAATTTGGTTTTGAAATATTACGAATGTTTTCGACAAGTTCGCTTTTACTGCGATTCAATAGGGTTGTCAAGGAAAAATATTGGCAAAGCGAGGTCTAAGCAAGAAAGCAAAGATTTCTTAGGTCTGGGTTCGACAAACTCTGCCCACGGGCAACCATCAGAGGCGATTCCCGGAGTGGAGCGGGTTCTTTTCGCCCTTAGGCTCTGTCAATAAATAAAGGTATCAAGTTGTCTGGTGTGATAA
>CAZMNG010000225.1:4841-6513 GCA_964567505.1 uncultured Chthoniobacterales bacterium | reverse complement strand
GGTGCCATCCAGAGTGAGCGTGGCGGCGGTGCTCGTGCCGATATTCAGGATGCCGTTGATAACACTGCCGGTGTCCAGGGTCACGGCATTGGCGAAATTATTCATCATCACGCCGCCGTTGATGACGCCGCCGCTCTGGTTGGTGAGCGTGCCCGCCCCGCCGGTAAAGGCCACGCCATACCCGCCTGTGCCGTTGGAGCCGGGAAAAGTGCCAGTGCCGCCGAGACCGCCGGCACCCCCGGAGATGGTGCCGCTGTTGGTAAGGGAACCGCCGGCGCTGAAGCTGACTCCTGCCGCTCCTGCGCCGCCGTTGCCGCCTTCGCCTCTCGAGCCGCTGCCGCCAGCACCTCCGGCCGCGCCATTGCCTCCGGTGATGGTGCCGCTGTTGGTCAGCGAGCCGCCAGCGCTGAAGTCGACCCCTGCCGCTCCTGCGCCGCCGTGGCCGGCCGGGGCACCCTCGCCGCCAGCACTTCCGCTGGCGCCGCCGGCACCGCCATTGCCGCCCGTGATCGCGCCGCTGTTCATGATGGTACCGCCGGCGCTGACCGATACGCCGGCGCCTCCCGCGCCCCCCACGCCGCCAAAGCCAGCATCTAGCCCGCCTGAGTTACCTCCGGAACCACCATTACCGCCACTTCAAGTATTACACTCGCCGCACTGACGCCGGGGCTACCGACACTGCGCTTCCGCCGACTGTTAGCGGTCGCGTATTCTCGCGAGGTAGCGTCCCAGTTTGTGCCAGAATTCATTCAGGCGACCCGCCATGCTATTCGTACTTGGAGCCCTGGCTGTATCCTCGATTTTCGAGTGCCACCTTTAATCTTTCTGGTTTGTTCTTTAGCAGGGACTGCAAAACTAATGCTGCCCAGTACCGGGCTCTGTTCGAGCTGTTGACGGATTTTGCGGCTGTATCCGTGGAGTGATGAACACGGTCAAGGAGATCGCATTCGACCAATACTGCAGGGCGATGTGCGGCCGTTCGCGGAACCAGTATTACAAGGACTGCTGCCTGGTTACCGAGTACAACATGAATATCGGTGGCCGAGTCTGGCCGTTCTGGATGTACAAAATGCCTTCTTATCAAGCGGCTAGACAACGTGTCTTGCAACTAGTCACTGGCATGGCGCTGGAACGACGTAACAACTCAACCGACGCGCCGAAGACAATCATGGATACGCTGTTGACGTTTCGGGACAAAGACGGCTCGGCTCTCAATCTTGACGAAGTGGTCTGTTATTCGATGTACGGGTTCGCCGGGAGCATGTCTTATATGGGACGCGTGATTGGATTTATGCTGTACGAGATCATGAAAGATCCCGGCTTGTATCGCCAATTAGTTGAAGAGGTGGACTATGTCTTTGCCGACGGAGTTAACAGGGCCGAGGACATTCGACGCATGGAGCTGCTAACGGCCGTATACAACGAGACCCTCCGGTTCCATCCTGTCTCCCAGGGCATGCCATTTTATGCGGAAAAGGACTTTGTGTTTGAGCGTAAGAAAATATCTGCCGGAGATCTCACAGTGCTTTCTCAGATCCCAATGAGTTTTTCTGAGAGTTGCTTTGTTAACTCTCACCGTTTCGACCATTGCCGGATGCTAACCCCACGGAATGAACACCGCACTGGAGGCGCATTTCATCCATTTGGGATTGGCCATCGCACGTGTACGGCT
>CAZMNG010000225.1:0-4741 GCA_964567505.1 uncultured Chthoniobacterales bacterium | reverse complement strand
CAAAAGTCAAAGATGGCACCGAGGTAGAGATAGCACTCCTGCACGCGGGAGAATATTTTGGGGAGATAGGCCTTTTGTACCAGGTTCCTCGGACGGCAAAGGTTACGGCGGCGGGAGGTCCTCTTGCCGTTATTGAACTTTCCCGACCAGCCTTTTTGGATCTCGTGGCGAGCTCAGATTTCGTCTCTGGTGAGATCGCGGCGATGGTCCGGAAGCGGATCGTGCAGATTCGGCTAAGAGAGGCGATGCCTGAACTTCAGGTGTCGGAACTGGCGCAGATTCTGCCCGAATTTACCTCTGAAACGCGAACCGCCGGCGAAGTGGTCATTCGCCAAGGGGAAGACGCCGACCATTTCTACATTATCGTGGATGGAGAAGCGATCGTGAGCCAGCGAACATCAGACAATGCAAGCCGGGAAATTGCGCGGCTCACTTCTGGACAGTTCTTCGGCGAGATCGGACTGCTACAGGGCTGTCTGCGAACAGCCACCGTCAGGATATCAGACCTCGGGCCAGCGACCCTTTTTCTGCATGCCTGGGCTGACATCCGTCGGCACCAGGATCGACTTCGTCGGCACCTCTCGGGCGCGAGCTCTGAGTCAGCCCTCGTGAAAACTCCGGCCAGCCAAAGCGCTAGGGGGATCGTTGGCTAGGATTCCGGTACCGGCGTCTTGATCGATTCGCCGGCAAGGTAAGCTACGAAGTTAGTGCATACTAACTCCTGCATCGTTTCATGCGCGTCGAAAGTGCCGCCCCCGATATGGGGCGCCAGCACTACGTGCGGGATTGCTTTAAGCGCATCCGGCACCGCCGGTTCATGCTCATACACATCGAGACCGGCGCTCCCCAGTTCACCTGACTGAAGCAACTCGATCAGCACGCGTTCGTCAATGATCGATCCGCGGGCGATATTTATCACGATCCCCTGCGGTCCCAACGCGCTCAAGACCTCCCGGCCAACCGCGTGCCGGTTACTGGCATCGGCGTGGGCGGCGATCATCAGAATATCGGCCCAATCAGCCAACGACTGGAGCGAAGGATAAAAGGCGTAGGGCGAATCGCGTTTCCGTGAACGATTGTGATAGGCAACTTGCGTTTCGAAAGCGGCCGCACGATCGGCGATTTTTTTGCCGATTGCTCCGTAACCGAAAATCCCAATCTTCCGGCGGTTAGGCCGTTTAGAATGGGCATTCGCGCCGCGGATTGGCCGATCCAGCGGCCATCTCGTACAAACTGGTCCGCCATCACGATCCGGCGGGTGACAGCGTCATAGTCCCCATCGTGATCAGAACCCGCACCCGTGCAGCCTCACCGGCCGTCAGGTTCGCACCGACCGGCAAGCCGCACGGTCCCATCACTGTCATGGATGGTCCGAGCTTATCTCGAAGCCCGGCGGGAAAATTCGCCGCCAGCAGAATCGTAACGCCCATTGTTCACAATCTAGCCGACGCTCGACGAAGATCTCGACCAACGCCATCGGTCGGGACACGAGCTTCCGGCCGCATTAGCCTAGGCGTGGAAATCCACGGTCCCGTCCGTGACCGCGCGTGCGCAGCATGGGAGACCCCGGAAACTTCCAAGTGGTGGGCCGTCCCGTCTGGTCCGTAATAGCCTTTGGCGGATGCGACGGTGCGAGTGTCACGCCTGGTGCCGTTTGGAAAAACCTGGGGTTAAACCGCCCTTTTTCACACCGTCTTCTGCCGCACCGCAGCATTAAGTCTGACCGCTGCCACACTCTTATTCTCGGCAACGAAGCCGTTGCCGGTCAGACAGGCGGCCGGTCAGTAGCCGATCGCCTCGCCGTCCTTGCGCATCTCCGACGCGCCCCAATACACACGGTGTTTGGCGTCCCACATGATCGCTTGGTACCCGCCGAAACCGCCTGTGCCGGGCACGATCTTGTAGCCCCGTTTTTCGAGTTCTGCTTTCACTGCGAGATCGAAACCCGATTCCATCTCGACGGTGCCCACTCCTGTCGAAGGTTCGCCGGTGGGCTCCGCTCCGCCGAAGTGACGCCAGCGCGCCGCATCGCCCGCTTCCTGGAGGTTCATGCCGAAATCGATGATGTCCGTCAGCACCTGCACATGACCTTGCGGTTGCATGTCGCCGCCCATCAGTCCGAAGGACAGGAAGGGTTGGTCGTCCTTGGTGACGAAGCCTGGAATGATCGTCTGGAAGGGGCGCTTGCCCGGCGCATATATATTGGCGTCCTCTGGATTCAGCGAATAAAGCTCCCCGCGATTCTGGAACATGAAGCCAAGATGATCGGCCACCAGGCCTGAGCCCATCCCGCGGTAATTGGACTGGATGAGCGAGACCATCATTCCGTCCTTGTCGGCGGTCGTCAGGTAGATTGTATCGCCGTTGTGAAGGCGCGGATCGCCGGGGCCGAAATCGGGATTGGCGCGCGCAAGATCGATCAGATTGCGGCGTTCGTCCGCATAGGCGTCGGACAACAAGCCCTTTATCGGCGCTTTGACAATGGCGGGGTCCGCGTACCACTTGGCGAGGTCTTCATAGGCGAGCCGTTTCGCTTCGAGCAACGCCGTCAGCGTGTCGGCCGAGCCCGCCCCCATCTTCGCGAGATCGTACCCTTTCAGGATCTGCAGCATCTGCAAAACCGCGGCGCCCTGGCCGTTGGGCGGAAGTTCGTGGACCTCATAGCCACGATAATTGACGGCAAGCGGCGTCACCCATTCGCCGTGATGGCTGGCGAAATCCTCGTAACGCAGATCCCCTCCGATGCGCTTGAAATAGGCGTCGATGGTGTGGGCGATCGGGCCTTTGTAAAAGGCGTCGCGGCCTTCCTTGGCGATCAGCGTCAAAGTGTGGGCGAGGTCGGGATTGCGGAAGATTTCGCCTTCTTCGGGCGTGTGGCCGTCGATCAGATAGGTGGCGCGCGCATTGTCGAGCTCTTCGATTAGGGTGTTGTCCTTTTCGAATGCGGCCATGTTGCCTTTCCAGTAAAGCGCAATTAGCTGCGTAACGGGAAAGCCGTGCGTGGCGTAACCGATGGCCGGCGCCAGATCGGTGGCGATGGGCAGTTTGCCGAACCGCTCATGCAACGCCAACCACGCATCGACCGTGCCAGGCACGGTAATGGAGAGCGAGCCAACGTGCGGAATATGGGCCTGATACGGCTTCTCCGCCTTTTTCCATGCGGCTTCGACTCCGGCGGTGAGCTTGGCAAGATCGCGTCCCTTGGCCGAGCAGCCTGAGCCATTATAGCCGTAGACTTGCTTCGTCTTGGGATCCCAGACGATGGCGAACAGATCGCCTCCGATGCCATTCTGCACCGGCTGCATCAGTCCGATCGCAGCATTGGCCGCGACGGCCGCATCGACCGCGCTGCCGCCTTTCTTTAGGATGTCGATCGCGAGTGCCGAGGCGAGCGGCTGCTCCGTCGCCGCCATTCCGTGCTGCGCGATGACGGGCGAGCGGGTCGCCCAAAGCGCGCCCGAACACCTGTCGCCGCGGCTAACTTGTCCGCAGGCCGCAGCCGATGTGAAACTCATTGCCATAACGATTGCGATCCCCGCCCTCATGCGAATATCTGGTTAGCCAGCGAAGCTGAGGTGACGAGAAGGTAGGCCATTCTTTTCGAAATTGCGATGGTGGTGGGTCTCCGTTCGCGAAATGCATCAAGCGACAGGGCCAGGGTCAGCCGTTGGGTCAGCCGTGAATGGCGCGAAGATAAGGCACATTTAGGATTGATTCTTCGGCCTGTTTCGGTGTGGTGCGGTGCGCATTTCTTTACGGGGTTTTGTAACATCGTAGGTCAAGGCGGCTCGCTGCATCAGGGCGCGAATGAGATTGTAAGCGATCCGATGCATCGCCAACTCTTTGAGAACCATCCTGGGGGTGAGGCAGCGCAAGACATCCATGCCAAGCATGGTTTTGATCTGTCGGAAATGCAGTCCGACGTTCCAGCGCCGGAAATAGAGTTTTTCCAGTTCCTGGGCTGGATAAAGCTTCGGATCGAGCAAGGTGGTGACGAGAATGACTTCTTTGGAGCCAAAACCCGGAACGGTAATCTCATATCGTAAGATTCGCAGGGTGAGAGTTTTTGGCAGTTGATCTTTGACATGAGTAGTTTGGCTGAAATTCAGGAAGCGATCGAAAAACTGGCATCGGAAGACCGAGCAAGACTTCGAGAGTGGTTTGTTGCTCAGGATGTGGAAGAAACCGACGAGCTGCTCGCGGCTATCGACGAAGGTATTCGTTCGGCAGAGACCGAGCGCACCTTCAGTCTCGAAGAGGTTCGTGCTGAGATCAAGAAATGGGCTACGAAGTCCGCTTGACAGCGAAGGCACGCGGAGACCTCAACGAAATCGTTGCGTATATCGCTCAAGATAATCCTTTAGCCGCAGAGAGGCTTGGCGATGAATTGACCGCTGAGGCTGATAGCTTGTCCGATCATCCTTATCGGGGCGGTTCGGTGCGACGCCGTCGAACCGTCCGAAGACTGGTTCACGGTTCCTACTTGATCGTCTACCGAATCTCTGAATCGAATCGCCTAATTGAGATTCTTCGGTTCTGGCACGGCGCCAGAGGGGTGCGGGAACCAGCGGCTCCATTCGGCATCGGTGAGATCACTGTCGTACGATCGGCGGCATTCCATCTCGAAAGCGTAACGGGAATAAGCGCGCGCGCGCATACCTTTTCAAACGCGCTTTTAGGGTCGGCCCATGCGGAAAAACGACGACATGGTTTCCCTGGCCGAACTGAAAGCGCGATTGCG
>CAZMNG010000224.1:0-6524 GCA_964567505.1 uncultured Chthoniobacterales bacterium | reverse complement strand
CCAGGCGACCGCTTCCCCCGTGCACGTGCAGCCGCGTCATATCAGCTTCAATGCCGCAAGAGTCTCATGAAGCTTGCCCTGATTGGGTTTGCTCATTTCGCACAGCGGCAGCCGGAATTCGTTTTCGATCATTCCCATCAGGTAGAGCGCGGTCTTGACCGGAATCGGATTCGATTCAATGAAGAGGTCCTTGAACAACTGGAGATAGTTCAGATGCAGGTTGAGCGCATCCGAAGCCCGGCCGCCGAGAAACGCAGTCACCAGCTCCGTCATCTGTTTTGGAATCACATTGGACGCTACGCTGACAACACCGACCGCGCCGACCGACATGAACGGCAACGTCAGACTGTCGTCCCCGGAAAGGATCGTGAATCCCTGAGGAAGAATTTTGCGCAAGGCCGAGACCCGGTCCGCGGAACCGCCGGCCTCTTTTATCGACACGATATTCATGCAGTCGTTCGCGAGCCGGGCGCAAGTTTCCACGCCGATTTCACCGGCGGTCCGTCCAGGGACGTTGTACAACACCAGGTCGAGCCCGGTCGATTCCGAGATCTTCTTGTAATGCCTGTAAACGCCTTCTTGGGTTGGCTTGTTGTAGTAGGGGCTGGCTAGAAGGGCAGCGTCCACACCAAGCTTCTCCGCTTTCTTAGTCAACATGATGGCTTCAAGGGTCGAATTTGACCCCGTGCCGGCAATGATCTTGCAGCGGCCTCGAGCCTCTTCAACAGCGATTTCGATGACTCGCAGATGCTCGTCATAATCGAGTGTGGCAGCCTCGCCGGTCGTTCCGGTCGGAACTATTCCGGTTACGCCGTTCTCGATTTGAAACGCGATCAGTTTGCGAAACGCAGCTTCATCAACCTGGCCGTTTTTGAAGGGCGTGACAATGGCGGTATAGGTGCCTGTGTATGACATGCGATGGGGGATTCCTAGATTGCAATGGACCCTTCAAATGTGAAGTCGGCCGGTCCCTTCAGAGTGACATCCTTAAAGCTGTTACCGGAAGCTCGAAATCCGACTTCAAGCCGATCACCGCCCCGAACCTCCAATCGAACCGGGGAGGGTGCATTCGTTAAGGCCGCATAAATTAATCCGGCGGCAGTGACTCCGGTGCCGCACGCCAGCGTTTCGGCTTCCACGCCACGTTCGTATGTACGGATGACCAGCGCGCCAGCTTCAATTTCTTCGACGAAATTTGCGTTCGTACCGCCTGGCCGAAAAGCGGAGTGATAGCGGATTTCAGATCCCCACTGGCCCACCGGTACCGACGCGACGTCGTCAACGAAAATGACGACATGCGGCACGCCGGTGTTGACGAAGTGCGTCGAGAGTTTCTCGCCACCGATGTCGAGCGACCGGTTCAGAACCAGGCCATGTGGTTGTGTCATTTCGAGCGTTACGAGGTCTCCATCGAACTCGGCGCGGATGATCCCTGCCTTTGTTTCAAAGCGAATCTCAGAGTGCGGTCCCGCGATCTGGTTCACAAAGCGGGAGAAACAGCGGGCGCCGTTTCCGCACATTTCGGCCTCGGTGCCGTCGCTGTTATAATATCGCATCCGGAAATCCGCCCCGGCTTCCGGCGGCTCGACGAGGAGTACTCCATCGGCTCCAACACCGCGGTGACGGTCACACAGAAATGCGATCTGCTGGCGCGAAAGTTTAAGTGCTTCGGCTCGATTGTCGATCAGCACGAAATCGTTCCCGGCGCCGTTCATTTTTGTAAACCGAAGCATAGTGGCTCGCTAACATACGCAGATTTCCCGCGCAAGCACGATATCGGATCTGGTCCGGAACGCTTTGCCCGCTCATTTAGCTACGAAACGCGTAATCCGACCAGGCTCCTTGGCATTGCCGCTACGCGATTACCCTGAAATCCGGCACCCAGTTAGACCGCAGCACTCGACGCCAAGGGGGCAGGCTGCGGCTTCTTTTTCCAGTTACAAAGTGTGCACAGGCGTCATGCAATGTTGCTGCGAACGCATCGGCTGCTCGCGTCTCGCGCGTGGAATCGAACGGCAGACCGTTCAGAATCGCCACATGCTGATAACGTCGCACAAAATCTCTTGAGACTGTTCGGTAGGCGTTCTCCAGGCTTCCGAGCGTGTCGGCGTCAAGCCGGCATCCTTCGCGTTCCAGGTGGGTCAGCAATGAAACGGCAACCTCGGATGCCGTGTGTAAAAGCCCTTCGCCGGGTTGTTCCGGGTCGAGAATGCGATGTTTGTGATCGTACGAAAACGCCAGATCGACCTGGCAGACCGCCCCCGGTTCGAGGTGCCGATGCAGTTCACAAAGCGATCCGATCTCGAGCCCCCAACCATTTTCAATCGGCAATTCCATCGCGGTCTCGAACTTCATCGAATATTCGCCTGCGAGCGGATATCGAAAACTATCGATAAAATCGAGAAGCGGCATGTGACCAGCGACACGCTCAAACGATCGGACGAGCGGGATTACAAAAAGGCGCGTGACCCGCCCGAACAATTCTTCCCGGACTCGGCTGTAATAGCCTTTGCAAAAACTGTAGCCCATGTGAGCAACCGGAAGCGCAAGTGACGCGGTTATATCCGGTCCGTAGTTCGCGATGTCGCAATCATGAATAAGAACCGTTCCGGAAGAGCGGTTGGCTGCCAGCCATCCTAGACCGAGCCAGATATTCAAGCCTTTACCGGCATCAGCGGCCAGATCTCGCTCGCTGAGCTCCTCGAAAAGGGTCGGCGAATCGCTCCGCAGAATCACATGGCGTTTCTCGAGCCTCGACCAGAACCGTATCACCTCATTAATCGAATGATCCGGGATCCCATTCATCGAGATGACGATGCTGGACAGGAACGACACGTTCCGAAGGCAGTCGATGATCCGGTCCAGTGCCCGGGTTCCGATTTCGGCATAGTGACACGGAAGCAAAAGGTCGATCGGCTCGATTCCCGCTAGTAGATCGATCCGGCCGTCAACGGGGCCATCGACCAACCGATGCAGCGTGCTGATCAATCCGTGTTGGAAAAAATCACTCATCGAAGGGCGCACCATACACTGAAGGAAGAAGTAAGAATTATGAATTATGAAGGAAGAATGGTCTGACGCAGGGGCAACTGCCATAGCGCTGGTAACAATCTCGCCAGCTGACGAAACACCGTAGCTGGAACCGCCAATTGCCTTGTTACCGATGTCCTGACTGCGCCCTGCGCCCCCGGAACCTCGAACGGCGAACGGCGAACGCCTGCCGGAACCCGGAACCTCGAACCTTGAACCTTGAACCTTGAACCTTGAACCTTGAACCTTGAACCTCGAATGGGGTTGCACTGTCCCAAAAATACCTTATCCCTATGGGGAACTCATATTTTCCTGCTATGGCTTCCAAAAGCGTCGAAGAAATTAAATCCGAGAGTCATGCCCTGCGTGGGGCGATTGAGGAGACTCTCCGTAGCCAAAGCTCACACTTCTCTGAGGACGAATATCAACTCCTGAAGTTTCACGGCACATATCAACAGGATGATCGTGACCAGCGGACGGCCCGGAAGAAAGAGCACCTCGATAAGGCCTGGATGTTCATGGTCAGATCAAAGCTGCCGGGCGGCGCGCTGACCGCCGAGCAGTACCTCGCGCACGACCGAATTGCGGGAGATTTGGGCAACGGGACGCTCCGAATCACAACGCGCCAGGGATTCCAATTGCATGGCGTGTTGAAAGGCGATCTCAAATCGTGCATCCGGAGAATCAACGATTCCGGCATCACCACCTGGGGCGCGTGCGGGGATGTTGTCCGGAACACGACCGGCGCGCCCAGCCCGTTCAAGGATGAGGCTCATTTGGATGCGCAGCGGCTTGCAAAGGAAATCAGCGACGCATTCCTGGCGAAAACACGGGCTTACGCGGAGATCTGGCTGAATGGGGAGTCTCTCAACAAGGAAACGGACGAGCCTGAGCCGATTTACGGGAAGGTCTACCTGCCGCGAAAATTCAAGATCGGAATAGCGATTCCGCCCCGGAACGATATCGATATTTATACCAACGACCTCGGATTCATTTCGCATCTCGAAAACGGTGAGGTGACCGGCTACACCGTGGTTGCCGGCGGCGGATTCGGGATGTCACACGGCAAGACCGAGACGTTTCCGGCCCTTGCGCAACCATTGTTCTACATCCCTCGGGAATATGCTGTTCGAGCTGCGGTTGCGGTCGTGACGGCTCAAAGAGATCACGGCAATCGCGGCGATCGTAAGCAGGCCCGGTTGAAATACCTGATTGCTGAGCGTGGAATCGATTGGTTCCGGGAAGAAGTTTTGAAACGGCTAAACGCTCCAGTTGAACCACCAAAAGAGGTTCACTGGAAGACTGTCAGCGACGCGTTCGGCTGGCAGGAACAGGGGGACGGCAAACTATTTTGCACTCTCTGGATCGAAGAGGGCCGGATCAAGGACACCGAAGAGCGCCAGTGGCGAAGCGCGTTCCGTAAACTCGCGGAAGAATTCGGATTCCCAATCCGACTGACAACCAACTGCAACATCATTTTTCACGACATCGATCCCGCCTTGAAGGAACAGGTCACGCGGATTCTGACCGATCACGGGATTCCGAGACCGGAAGATTTGACCGAGACACGGAGGTTGGCGCAGGCTTGTGTTGCGCTGCCGACTTGCGGGTTGGCGCTGGCTGAGAGCGAGCGGGTATTCCATCTCGTTCTGGACAAGATTGATAGGATCTTGAAAGAGCTGGACCTGACCGAAGAGCCAATCCTGGTCCGGATGACCGGATGCCCTAACGGATGCGCCCGGCCTTATAACGCCGATATTGCGTTAGTCGGCCGGATGCCTGGCAAGTACGCCCTTTATGTTGGTGGTTCAATTACCGGCGAGCGACTGGCCGGGCTGCAGGAAAAGACGATCGCGATCGAAGATATCCCGGCAAAGGTCCGCGACATGCTCGGAGAGTTTGTCGAGAACCGTCGTGGCAATGAGACCTTTACTTCTTACTGGGGTCGTACGCACGTTCGTGGGCCCGCTCCCGAACCGGAGCAATTTCACGTCGAATTTGCCCAGCGCGAGAACAATAAAAGCTTCGCGACAGTCGACGTCTGATTGACCGGGCCCACTAATCCGATTACAGGGACAGAATGGGCAAGCAATACAACAAATCCGAAAAGCGCCGCCGCCGTTTAAATTATCTGAAGCGTAAACGGAACGTCGCAAAGCCCGCAAAGGCGTAGCGCGGCGCGGCGCTGGCGCGCCGCGGTTCCGAGTTCGAAGTTCAAGGTTCCGGGTTCACTGTTCATTCCTCGAACCTGGAACCCGGAACTTCGAACCTCGAACCTCGAACCCGAAACCGCGGCGCGCCAGCGCCGCGTCTCGAGTCAGAAGTTCCATTTTCGCAATCTGCGTTTATTCTCACTGGATTATGGCTCAACCAGTGATGCTGATGATTCGGGACGGATGGGGGATCAATCCAAATGGCCGGGAGTCTGCCCAAGCCGACGGCAACGCGACACTCCTCGCGAACACCCCCTATCATGATTATCTCTACCAGACCTATCCGATGAGCCGGTTGAGTGCGAGCGGCATGGATGTCGGCCTTCCCGAAGGCCAGATGGGCAATTCAGAAGTTGGCCATCTCAACCTCGGTGCTGGCCGGATCGTCTACCAGGACTTCACCAGAATTAACAAAGCGATTCAGGATGGAGAGTTGACAACTAATCCGGTCATCCAAAAAGCTTTTGAGCAGGCAAAAAGTACTCGTCTTCACTTTATCGGCCTCGTCTCGGATGGTGGCGTTCACAGTCACCAGGATCATTTGATCGCTCTGGTCAAAGAAGCGGCAAATGCCGGTGTCCGAGACATCTTGATCCACGCGATCACTGACGGACGCGACACTTCGCCGACGGGTGGCGCAGATTACTTATCTACCGTAATAAATTCCGTAACTTGTTCACGAGCAGTCCTCTCCACTGTCATAGGCCGCTATTTCGCAATGGATCGCGACAAACGCTGGGACCGCACCAAACTGGCTTGGGACGCCATCGTGTTCGGAGAAGGCGAAATTGCTGACGTGTCACCGAGCGACGCGCTTCGGAAACGGTACGTAGAGGGAGAGACTGACGAATTTCTCAAGCCGCTGATTTTTTCCCATCCGAACGAGCAGCGTGTGCGTGATGGTGACGTGGTCTTCTTTTTCAATTTTCGAGCCGATCGAGCCAGGCAACTCTGTCGCGCATTTCTTTTCAACGACTTCAACGGTTTCGATCGCAGGGTTCAACCGAAAGTTCACTACGTTACGCTGACGCTCTACGACAAGACGTTCGATTGTCCTGTCGCGTTCCAGCCTCAGAGCCTGGACAACATCCTCGGAAAACTCGTCAGCCAAGCCGGGAAGAAACAACTGCGGATCGCCGAGACCGAGAAATATCCGCACGTCACCTACTTCTTCAACGGCGGGCACGAGGAGCCCTATCGCGGCGAAGATCGTATCATGGTGCCCTCGCCCAAGGTCGCGACGTACGATTTGCAGCCGGAAATGTCGGCGCCGGAACTGAC
>CAZMNG010000223.1:0-6525 GCA_964567505.1 uncultured Chthoniobacterales bacterium | reverse complement strand
GCACGGCCTAAGAGACGACGCCGATCCTGAGATTGATCGAGTGCCATTGCGCCTCCTTTAGCTGAACAGAATCAGCCACAGCGTGCATGCAAAGAAAAGTGCGAGACAGGGGTATACAACGATCGACCAATCGATTTCCCTATCCAAGTTGAAATTAGCCAGAATGCGATTGAAAGCGACCGCGAGGAGAATGCCTGCGAACATGCAGATGAGCCAAGAGGGGAAGAACGAGCCGAGAATATTGAAGGTCGGCGAACGTCTGCAGCCGCTGAGCGAACAGGTGAGAGCGATCGTACCCAGACTCAGCGCAATTCTTCGCGAGCGGTTCATGGCGTTCGTATCCATGCGTTCGAATCTGTCACCCTTCATGGCGCGGCTTTCCCTGATTGCACTTGGATGAGATCGCCTGTGCGGAAGGCCAGATTCGTCACCTGGAGTAACAACTGAGTCCGCGCGAGAACATCCTCTGACCTTGCCTGGGCTAGCGCCTTCTGGGCCGAGACGACATCCAACAGATTGCGCACGCCATATGCGTAGGCCTCATGGGCCGCTTCGTACGATTGTTGCGACGCCGTGAGAAGGGCTGCAGCCGCCTGCTGCTGCCGCAGCGCTGTCTTCATATTCGAGTATGCCGTCCACACTTCGTCGCCAATCTGATCACGTAGCGCGTCAATGTCTGCCTCGGCTGCTTTCTTGTCCGCGTGCGCCCGGGCGATCTCGTATTCCCGCTGTGCCCCATCGAAGAGCGTCCACTTCAGTTGCAGTTCCGTCGTCCACACTTCTCCCTGCGCGTAGCTTCCGGGCATCAGATCCTGTTGCCCGTAGGCGCGTGCTAACCCACCATCTCCGTTGAAGCTCAATGAGGGAAAGTAAGTCGATTTGGCATGCTTGATTGCAGCGTCCGCGGCTCGAACACGGGCCAGTTGCTCCAGCAATTCAGGGCGCTGCTGGAATGCGCGTTCGATCTCCGCGTCCACCGAATCCGCGAATTCATTGGGCATCTTGAGATCGTCGATTTCTTGAACCTTCAGGTCCGTCTCCGGCGAAAGACCAAGCACGGTGGCCAGATCTCCGCGCGCGATATCCACGGCCCCGATCGCGGCCTGCAAATCGTAGTCCGATTGCGCACGGGCAGCAGTTGCCTCCATCTCATCAGGCTTGGTGGCAAGGCCATTTTCCAGACGGCTCTTCGCATCGTCCTCGACAGCTTTTGCATTCTCGAGGCTGGCTTCGGCCGCCTGGCGCTGACCTTCGGCATTGAGAAGGCGGTAATAGGCAGACGCTACCTGAAAAATGATCCTGCGATGCGTATCGTTGAAGGCGAGATCCGCTGCCAGAAGGTCAGCCTTGGCGATATCGATCGTTCCGCTACGTCCTCCCACATCGAAAATCAGGTACTCGACGTGCAGGACTGGCTCAAAGATGCCAAGTGTTTGCCGATGGAAAAACTCGCCAATGAGCGAAGCCTGGCGAATGCTTGCGGCAAGCGCTACCGCAGAAAGAGTGGGATAAACGGCGCTTCGCGCGATTCCCAGAGAAGCTGCTCTCGATTTCGCTTCTTCCCACGCCGCGCGCGTTTCGGTATTGTGTTGCTGCGCCAGATCGATCAACTCGGAAAGGGTGTAGCTCTTGCTCGCATTGATATCGTATTTCGCTTCCGGATGTGTCGCTAGATCCTTCTGGAGACTTCTTTCGCCGCTCGAATGCCATGTTCCCGCAGGCGACGGAGGAGCACTCTGTGCCAGGCCCGGTTCCTGGCGGGCTGCTGCCGCCAGAAATGCAATTACCAGAATTCGATGGGTCTTCACCATGGGCATTTCCGAAGGCCGTAATCCGTGATGCTGGTATCGGAGAATTACAGATCCCAATTCCCCGGTCCTTGGTTCTGAACGAAGGGAAGAGAGATTGCAGTCCGTCACTCGGCTCGTCCCGAAATGCACGGCGAGCCGCTGCAGTGAAATCAAATCGCGGGTCTTGAAAAAACGGGACACATACCAAGAAGCAGGGGATGCGTAGTTGAAATCGGGGAGCCGGCTTCAGAAAGGCTCATCCGTATCAACCACTTGAGGGTAGCACGATAGAGCCGCGTTCAGCTGCCGAGGCCGACTTTGAGAAGCCAGACTGTGCGCAGGAGCCGACGAACGGTTCTTCGGTCAAGCACCGATCCGCGAGCATCGAGTAGCCCTTAACTGTTGCGAGCAGGCAAACCTGTCCAAACGTGACTCAGCCAGACTATTACTGGGGAGTTAGGCCTCAGATCTTGAGAGTATGTAGCAGAAGAGCTTTTGAGGATCCGCTGTGAACCTGCTCCGTTGGATAGAATTCCGGAAACCCTGGGGAACCGACATGGAAATCCTGGTCAACTCGCAACGAGTGGCTGCAACCGGCATCGCCGTGAAGCCGGCTGTTCTTGCTGGGCTGTTCCTTGCAGTGTCGCTCGCCTTTGCGCAGGAAGAGCGCTGGGCGCAGTTGTCGCAGCAGGCCGAGCAGCTCCGTCAGCAGGGTCGGATCAATCAGGCGATTCCCTTGGCGGAACAAGCCGTTAAGGTTGCCGAAGCTGCCTTCGGTCCGAATGATCGCCGAACTGGCCTTTCCCTCGACGAACTCGGCCTCCTGTACAAGAATCTCGACGACTTGCCCGATGCTGACAATTGCTTTCGTCGCGCGCTCGCCATCTTTAAAGCCGCTGGAGGCTCGCAAAGCAAAGACGCTGGCACAGTGCTCCTCAATCTCGCTGACCTTTACGCTGATCACGGCCGCTGGGGCGAAGCCGAAAGCGACTTCCGCGAAGCTCTCACGATCGCCGTCCAGGCTTACGGTCAGAACGACCCGCACGTAGCCAATGTGATGCGGGACGGCGCCAGCCTCATGATCGACGAAGGAAAACTGGAGCCTGCTGCGCGCGTTCTGCGCGGCGCGATTGCCATTTACACCCAGGCCGGTCCTGCGTTTAATAGTCCGTTGGCGGCTACCTATAATCTGGCCGGGCAGGCCGTTGCCGACTCCGGCGATAACGAAGTCGCAGGAACCCTCTTTCAGAAGGCTATCGATCTCAGCGAGAAGTCGGATGGTCCCAACAGCGAGACATACGCTACGTATCTCGCCAACTTGGCCGATGTCTACCGGAAGGAGCAGCGCTTCGCCGAAGCAGAACCACTTTACACGCGCATGATCGCCATCCTGCAACAGCACAGGAGTCTCGACGATCCCACCCTTGACGAAGTCGACGTGAACATCGCGCTCTTCTATTACGCGTGGGACAAGCCCGATCGCGCCGCGCCCTGGTTCGACAGGTATATCTCCAGTCGGCTGGCGCAATGGAACGCCAATGCCTGGACCATGAGCGAGCACGATCGCCTCGTTTACTACGCCACACTGCCCGGCACATTTCCCATCTACTTCAGCTTCATCACCAAATATCACGAACGTTACCCTGAGCTCACGGGCAAGATGTACGACGCGCTGCTCGGGGAACGAGGCTTTGTGGCCGAGAGCGCCGCTTCCATTCGCGCGCGACTCATCGCCAGCGGCAATCGCGGAGCGCTAACCGCGTTGGATAAGCTTGCTCAAGAAAAAGCCCAGTTTGCCGCGCTCTCGTCTTCGTCCGCAGACAATCGTGCCCAGGTCTCACAGCTCAGCCAACAGATCAATCAGACCGAAGAAGCGCTCGCAAAAGCCTATGGAACGTACTCTCAGGCGAAGGCGCTCTCCGGCGCAACCTGGCGCGACGTGCAGAAGGCTCTGCAGCCTGGCGAAGCTGCCGTCGAGATTACGAAGTTCCAGGTGCACACCGGCCAAACTTTCGCCGTCAACCGCATCTACGTCGCGCTCGTCGTGAGGCCGGGCGTGCAGTTTCCTCACCTTGTCGTGCTTGGCGATTCGAAACAGCTCGAAGGCCTGCCGCTCGCCACTTTCCGTTCCGTCGTCACGAAGACACGCGGCATCACTGTAGAGGCCGCCGAAGGTGCCTCCGGCTCTGCAGCACCCGTCGACGCAAGCGCCGCCTATTATGCATTCTGGAAGCCACTCGAGCCCGCGCTCGTCGGCGCCCAGCGCATCTACATCGCTGCGGATGGCGTGCTCAACCAGATTCCCATCGGCCTGCTCTCCGACCCCAGCGGCAGGTTGCTTCTCGAGAAGTACCAACTACGCAATGTGAGCAGTACCCGCGATCTTTGCAGTCACCACAACACCGCAACGACAAAGGCTGCCATTCTGTTTGGCGATCCGAAGTTCGACCTCGGGCAGGCGCTGCAAAGTGTCGCCCTCGGTTCTTCCCCGGCTTCCGGCTCGCAGCGCTCCATCGACCTCACTGGTGGTCCGCTTCCTCCGCTTCCGGGCACTGAGGTCGAAGTGACCGCGATCGACAAGCTTCTGCGTCAATGCGGCTGGCAAACCACGCTCTACACCGGCGATCGAGCTCTCAAAGCTTCGATCCAAAGCGTTCGCGGTCCGCGCGTCGTGCACATCGCTACTCATGGCTTCTTTCTCGAAGATCAACCTCGGCCCAACAAGTCCGGAGGCGAGGTTCATCTCCGCAGCGCGGGCGACGATCCAATGCTGCATTCTGGCCTATTCTTTGCCGGCGCTAATCGCACGCGCTCTGGCGCGGCGCCGACCGGCGGCGACAACGGCGTGCTTACGGCTTACGAAGCTAGCCAGCTCAACCTTGAGGGGACGGAACTCGTCGTGCTCAGCGCATGCGAAACCGGACTGGGCGAGCAGAGCAACAGCGAGGGCGTCTTCGGCCTGCGCCGCGCACTCCAGGAGGCGGGCGCCGACGCTGTGATGATGAGCATGTGGTCAGTGCCCGATCAGGAAACCCAGGAGCTCATGGACCTCTTCTACGCAAAGTGGCTCGGAGGTCTCGACAAACCTGAAGCGTTGCGCCAAGCGCAGCTTCAGGAACGCGAGGTCGTCCGCAAACGTTACGGGCGCGACCTTCCTTATTATTGGGGCGCTTTCATCCTGATCAGCCGATGAATCATCTCTGTTGTTCCTTTACTGACTGTTTTCAACTCGTTCCAAATGCGAACCTGCTGATAACCGAACTGTCATTGCCGCGTGGATAGGTAGGTTCGCAGAAGAGACTTGATCGCTTCAGCGCTACTCCGTCCGGAGGACGCGCATGGGCGAAACGGACGCCGCTCGTCTTGCGGGCAGGAAGCAGGCCAGGATCGCGGCAGCGAGCAGAACAGCAGCGACTGAGAGGAAGGCGGCGAAGTCGAGTGCCTGTACGCCGAATAGCAGGCTCTGCATGGCGCGGCCAACAAAATAGGCGCCGATCAGGCCAAGCCCCAGTCCGATCGCGGCGAGAATCACACCGTCCCGAATGATGAGGCTGACAACCCGATTGCGCGTGGCGCCGAGAGCCATGCGAAGAGCGATTTCGTGCGCACGCTGGGCGACAGAAAACGACATGACGCCATAGATGCCGAGTCCGGCGAGGAACAAGGCCACAGCCGCAAAGCTGGCGAAGAGGACAAGCGTGAATCGCTGGTCGGACATGGATTCGTCGACGACATCATCGAGAGTCTTGGGCTCGGCAAGAGCAACGCTCGAATCGACCTGGTGCACGGCGGCGGAGATGCTGTTGAGCATCGTCGCCGGATCCTCCGATGTGCGCACTGCAAAGCCCGCCTGCGGCCAGGGGATTTGGTAGAAGGGGATGAGCATTTCCGGATTTTCATCGCGTTGATCCGCAGTGTGGACGTTGTGATAGGTCCCGACGATCTGCCATGGGAAATACCCGCCCAGCTTGGTTATGCCTGGAATCAGCTCTTCGACGAGCACACGCTGCCGAAAAGGATCTTTGTCCTTGAGGTATTTGTGTACGAAATCCTGATTGACCATGGCCACTCTGACCGTGCCTGCCCTGTCTTGATCCGTGAAGCTGCGTCCTGAGATGAGCTGAATGCCATAGGCATTGAAGTAATCCGGAGTCACCATGCCGAATCGGGTGTCTGGACGCTGCGACGGATCTGCGTAGGTCTGGCCGCCTTCGAGCATGAACGGCATTCCAAAGCCCGCTCCATAGGGCGGTTGGCCGGTCATTGCGGCGGTATGTTGCACGCCGGGAACGGTAGCGATGTGAGCGAGCATGTCGCGATAGTAGGCGGAGATGACCTGAGGATCTTTGGAGCGGGTTTCAGGCACGGGTAGAAAGAAGGTGAGGACGTGGTCGGTCTTGATGCCGAGATCGACGTGGGCGAGATTCCAGAAGCTGTGAATGGTGAGGCCGGCGCCCGCGAGCAGAGCAAGCGCAAGGGCGAACTCGCCGATGACGAGAATACGCCGCAGGAAATGCTTCCCCGCACTGGTGCCGGCGCGTCCACCTTCTTTGAGCGTCTCGGCGGGATCGACGCGCGATGCATACCAGGCGGGAGCGGAGCCGGCCAGAATGCCGGCCAGCGTGGTGACGACGAGGGTGAAGAGCAGGATCGGAATGTTGAGGCGCAGGTCCGCCTCACTCGGCAATGTATTGCGCGGCATCGAGACGGCGGGGTGGAGCTTCCGTGAAGGAAC
>CAZMNG010000222.1:5826-6540 GCA_964567505.1 uncultured Chthoniobacterales bacterium | reverse complement strand
GAGGTGTAACTCCATGTTGCCCGTGCCTTTGAACTCCTCGAATATTACTTCGTCCATCCGGCTCTCAGTATCCACCAACGCGGTTGCGAGAATTGTGAGACTGCCGCCCTCTTCGCAATTGCGAGCAGCTCCGAAAAACCGTTTCGGCTTCAGCAGCGCCTTGGACTCGACACCGCCGGACATGATTCGCCCTTTGCCAGGCTGAAGCGCGTTGTAACCGCGAGCCAGCCGCGTAATGCTATCCAGGAGAATCACAACATCTTTTCGGAGTTCAACCAGACGCTTTGCGCGTTCGCTCACCAGTTCGGCGACTTGAACATGGCGGGTCGGGTTTTCATCGAACGTGGAACTGAATATTTCGCAGTCCAGACATTGGCGGAGATCGGTCACCTCTTCGGGGCGTTCGTCGACCAGCAACAGAATCAGGTGGACATCCGGTGAATTTGCCCGGATCGCCAGCGCGATATCCTTCAACAGGATCGTTTTGCCGGTCCGAGGGGCGGCAACGATCAAACCGCGCTGGCCCCGTCCAAGAGGAGCAATCAAGTCGACCGCACGGGCGCTCACGCTCCGGGTTTTTGCGTTCTCGAGAAGGATCCGTTTGTCCGGAAAGAGCGCCGTCAACTGATCGAATTGCTTCGGCTCGATCCACGACTCAATCGGGATCCCCTCGATGCTTATGACCTGGTCCATGGTCATAAACTTCTCTTTTTC
>CAZMNG010000222.1:0-5816 GCA_964567505.1 uncultured Chthoniobacterales bacterium | reverse complement strand
TTTCTTTTGGGGCCAATATGTAGCCACGCACTTTGTTTCCGGCCCGAATCCCATACTTCTTCAGAAGGGCCGCCGGAACAAACACGTCTTCCGGGCAGGGTGTGAAGTTGTAGCGTTCCCAGCGCAGAAAACCGTGGTTTTCACTGCTGATCTCAAGCATCCCCTCGCCGATTAATCGGGCGCCGCGGGTCGAGTAGGCTTTGAGCAAATCAAAGATCAGGTGGTGCCGCGTCCGTTCGTGCGAAGCCCGAAGATTAAATTCCCGGGTAAGCTCCAGCAGGACCGGGTGACTCAGGCGGTGGAGCTTGTCCAGCTCGAGAACATTGCTGCCTTTGATAAAATATTCTGCACCCGGCAACACCGCCGGGTCAGCCGCTGACTCCTCCATAACGTTCAATGACCTGTTGAGATATAAGATTAACTTGGTGAACAGTGATTTCCCGCGGGCAATCGGTCCACACCACCCAATCTGCTCGACGAATTTTTTCTTCGAGGTCCAACTGGGCTTGAATGATTTGTTCGGCCAGCGCTTTTAATAGTCGCCGTCCAGCTACGATCCGTTCAACTTGAGAGGCGCGACTGCACGCGGTCACGATTATTCGATCAAAATATGATTCAGCCCCCGTCTCATACAGTAATGGTATTTCCGCAAGGAGCAGCCCGTCTCCTCCGGTTCGACTAATCCACGCCTCTCGGATCCGCGGATGGAGAATAGACTCCAAAATTTTCCGCGCCTCACTATCTTTGAACACCAGATCTCGCAACCGGTCCCGCGCGAGATTGCCTTCGGAGTCGAAAATCTGATTTCCGAAGGCTGTCTTAATCTCCTGTTGTACAACGAAATCATGATCCGTCAATCTCCGGGCTTCGAAATCGGAACTGAACAATTCGACAGGAACAATCCACCGCAAGCGCTCAAACAAGTGCCGCGCGACGGTCGTTTTGCCGGTTGCAACTCCGCCTGTAATTCCAATGCTTGGCATCCGCGATTCGCGCTACACGCCCAGCCCCAGCTTGGTCTGGAAATAAGCGATCGTCGTGCGGATGCCTTCGTCGAAATTGACTTTCGGTTCCCAATTCCCCAGCTGCGCGCGAGCGCGCGTGATATCAGGTTGGCGGACTTTCGGGTCATCCACCGGAAGGTCCCGGTATTCGATCCCGGATTTACTCCCGGTAATCTCCAGGATCTTTTCGGCAAACTGCTTGATCGTCATTTCCGACGGGTTGCCGATGTTCACCGGGCCGTGGTGCCCGCTCATTGCAAGCCGAAAAATTCCTTCAATCAGGTCGGACACGTAGCAGAAACTCCGGGTCTGGCTTCCGTCTCCAAATACCGTGAGCGGCTCGTTACTCAGCGCCTGGCTGATAAATGCGGGGACGACGCGCCCATCCCGAAGGCGCATCCTGGGTCCGTAGGTGTTAAAGATTCGCACGATCTTGGTGTCCATCCCGTGGAACCGGTGGTAGGCCATCGTCATCGCCTCCGCGAATCGCTTGGCTTCATCGTACACACCGCGCGGGCCGATCGGGTTAACGTTCCCCCAGTAATCTTCGCTTTGCGGATGCACCAGTGGGTCGCCGTAACATTCTGAGGTCGAGGCGAGCACGAATTTCGCCGATTTATCTTTCGCCAGCCCGAGGGAGTTATGGGTCCCCAGTGCTCCAACTTTCAACGTCGGGATCGGATGCTCCAGGTAATCGATCGGACTGGCCGGAGACGCAAAATGAAAAACATAATCCACTGTCCCGGGCACAAAAATGAACTCGGACACATTGTGCCGGATAAAACGGAAATCCGGATTCCCGGCCAAATGAGCGATGTTATCCGGTGATCCGGTGATGAGATTGTCGATTGCGACAACCCGGAACCCTTCACCGAGTAACCGATCGCTGAGATGTGAACCGGGAAAACCCGCCCCTCCGGTCACCACTGCGGTTAGTTTTGAGTGTTTCGAGTCGAACATTAGTAAACGATGCGCATGAACCTCGTCGCGTCGACGCAATCAATTGTCTTTCGGAGCGCGATGGGTATGCCGGATATCCTCTGCCCGTTCCTGCCAGAAGGCGTCTTCGGCAATATTCGTTGCGTGGTCACCAACTCGCTCAAGCGCGCGTGCGACGAAGATGAGATTCAGATAGAGAGCGACCCGATCCGGTTCGGCCGCCATCCGTTCAGCCAGTTTGTCGCTGACCTCGCCGTTCAAGGCGTCCACGTGCCGGTCTCGCGGCTTGAGTTCCAGCGCGAGGTCCGTGTCCCCGTCCACAAACGCACGAAGACTGTCACGAAGGATACTGATCGATTCCCGATAGAGCGGCTCCAGTAGTGCGACTTCGGGAACGCTCGGGAGCTGGTTCAACTTCTTCGCGCGCCGGGCAATCAGCACCGATTGATCCGCGATCCGTTCCAGGTTCTGGCTCAATTTCATTGTGGAGATCACCTGGCGGATGTCAGACGCTACCGGATGATACCGGATCATGAGGTCTATACCCTCTTTATCGATCTGTTTTTCAAGGATGTCGACCTCTTCGTCGTCGGCAATCGCGAGGTTGCAAAGAGCGCTGTCCCTCTTCAAGAGCCCTTGCATCGCATTTTCCAAAAGCCGCTCCGCAAGACTCGACATCATCAGGACGTCGTTCTTCAGGCTGTCGAGCGCTGCGTCAAAACTTGTGCTGATATGTTTTCCGCGTTCCAGCATACCCAGACAGAATAAATCCGATTTAGACCAAGTTTACCAGCGGTAGCCTACATTTTTTCAGGGACCTCGATCCCAAGTAGCCCAAGGCCGGTTCGGAGAAGTCGCGAAAAAATGTCGCACAACATCAATCGGGTCGCCCGCAGCGGCGGTTCGGCGCTCAACACCGGGCAGGATTCGTAAAATCCGTGAAACACGGCCGCCAGCTCGTACAGGTAATTCGCCAGGATGTTCGGTTTGAACCCGTCGAGAATCGCCGGCACGACATCCGGGAACAACAAAATCTTCTTTCCAAGATCCAGTTCCGCTTTTTCCTGAAGGTGCAGTGCTTCTGGCAGGCTGTATGGACCCGCTACCTTGCGAAAAATCGATCGGCAGCGCACATACGCATTTTGCAAATAGGGCGCTGTGTTCCCTTGCAACGACAACATCTTGTCCCAGGAAAAAATGTAGTCTGTCATACGGTGCTGCGACAGATCGGCATATTTAACGGCGCCGGTCCCGACGATCCGGCCGATCGCCAGCCGGTCCTCCGCGGAAAGTTCGGGATTTTTTTCGGCAACAATCGCTGCGGCACGATCGATTGCTTCCGCGAGCAACGATTGGAGCGAAACCGATTCACCGGATCGGGTGCGCATCAGTTTTCGATCCTCTCCCAGGATGCTTCCAAAGGCAACGTGCTGAAGATCGGCCGCATACCCAAGACGCCGGGCAAGGCTGAACAATTGTTGAAAATGAAGCTGCTGGGGCGCGCCGACGACGTACCAGACTGCGTCGGCATGCCATTGATTGAGACGATACTCAAGCGTCGCGACATCGGTTGTTGCGTACCCGAAACCACCATCCGATTTGCGGATAATGAACGGATCGTCGTTCAACGACCGGTCCCAGACGACGACCGCTCCGTCGCTCACTTCCGCAACGCCGCGCTCCTGCAGTTGCTGCACAACCCGAGGCAATTCGGGATTGTAAAAGCTCTCACCAAGCTGGTGATCAAATCGAACCCCGAGAAGATCGTAGACTTTGGAGAACTCACCGAGTGAAAGGTCAACGCACCGTTGCCAGATCCGCTGGTTCTCCGGATCACCCTGCTGGAGCTTCACCAGTTCACGGCGGCATTCTTCCAGGACCTCAGGATCATTTTTGGATGCCGCGTCCGCGTCCCGATAGATCCGGACCAGTTCCTCAATCGGATCTGCACCGAGACGGTCCTCACGCAAGAGATGTTTCCAGCCGTAAATCACCTTGCCGAATTGAGTCCCCCAGTCGCCGACATGGTTGTCGGTGATGACCTTATGACCGAGGAACCGGGCGATTTTTGATAACGCATCCCCCAGAATCGTCGACCGGATATGACCGACATGCATCGGCTTCGCAATGTTCGGCGAACTAAAGTCGATCACGATTGTCCTCGGTTTGACGGCAGGTTCGACGCCAAAGCGCTCATCTGAACCGAGGCGGTGCAGATGATCTGCGAAGAATTCCGCGGACAGCGTGAAATTGATAAAACCGGGCCCTGCAACTTGCGGTGGCGCGCCGAGATCATCGATGACCAGATGATTGACGATCTGAGCCGCCAGCGCTCTCGGGTTTTGCTTGAGCTTTTTCCCGAACACCATCGCGGCATTTGTCTGGTAATCACCGTGCCGGGGATCGGTAGTGGGAGCGAGCTGCAACGGCTCGTCGATTGTGACACCACTCGCTTCAAGAGCGTCAGATAAACGCTCCTTTAAAATCTCAGAGACTGTCGGCATCCAATCAGCCGGCCTGGGAACGGGTAACCTTGTTGTCGAAGATATTGAGGATTTCTTCGGACGAATCCGCCTTGGCGAGCTGCTCGCGGACCGATTTATCGTTCAGAAATTTCGCGATCGCGGCCAAGGTGCGTAGATGAACCTGGAACTGGTCCTTCGGAACCACGAACAGCACAATGAATCGGACCGGGGAGTTGTCGAGCGAATCAAACTCAATTCCGGTCGAAGACCGGCCAAACGCTGCCACGACCTCGCTGACGCAATTGGACGAGGCGTGCGGAATCGCAATTCCGAACCCGATCCCGGTGCTCATGGTCTCCTCACGCTGCCGCAACGCTGCCAGAATCGAATCTCTGTCAGATGGGCGCACCCGATTCTTGTGAACGAGCAAATCGATCAATTCCACGATGGCCGCCCACCTTTCGGTTGCCTTCATCTCAGGAACGATTTGATCTACAGATAAAAGGGAGCCCAATGTCATAGCTCTCGATCGAAATTCCGCACCTTAGCAAGTCGCCGCCCTTTGACAAGACCCTTTCACTGTAAAGATGTAAACGCTATTTGTAATTTGAAGTACCAAATCCGCCCTTTTCCATTCAATGTTGCATGCCGGCAGCGTTACCGTTAACCACCTAAACCTCGACTTTATTGCATGAAGATTTTAATGGCAACAAGTGAGTTCTCCCCGCTCGGGTCGACCGGTGATCTTGGAGATCAGGTGAAAACCCTGACCAGTGAACTGAAACGACTCGGCCATGACGTCAGCGTCGTGATGCCTTTTTACCGGTCCATTCGCGAAGGTAATCTGGATTACAAATCGGCCGAGCTGGAGTTCAAGGTCGATCTCGGAAGCAAACGCGCTTCCGGGGATGTCGTTGAAGCAATAACATCGGATGATATCCCGATTTACCTGATTCGCAGGGACGAATATTTCGATCGAACCGGGATTTACGGTCCTAAAGGTCGATCCTACGAGGACAACGCCGAGCGATTCATATTTTTCGCAAAAGCCGTGCTCGAACTGGCCGGTCGGCTGACCCCGATAGCGGAGCTGATCCATTGTCACGATTGGCCGACGGCGCTGATCCCGGTCTTTGTGAAAGATCGGCAGCTGCCGTTCCAGACTGTTCTGACAGTTCATGACCTCGAGTACCAAGGATCGTTCTGGAGTTTCGATTTTTCACTGACCGGTCTTCCGGGAAGCTATTTCGGGCCGCGCGGGGTCGAGTTTTATGGGCGACTGAATTTCCTGAAAGGTGGAATTCTAAGCGCAGACGCTGTCACATTCCCGGGTGAAGTCGCTCTGTTCGAAGCGTGTTCGCCTCAAAATGCGTTCGGCCTCGACGGCGTGCTCCAGGAAAATCGACCG
>CAZMNG010000221.1:3576-6552 GCA_964567505.1 uncultured Chthoniobacterales bacterium | reverse complement strand
TGCCAGGCTTCAAGAATGTCTCTCCCATTGAGCCCGACGTTACTCCTACTGAGACCGATTTCAATTCCTGAATTATTTTTCGTTAGGAAACGATTTGAAATAGGTACTTGACAGCCTAAAGGGAGTCGTGCTAACGTGACAATACTGGTGTGACTCCCTTCCATTCCAAGGCTACGCTGGATAAGCGGTATGCCCCGAGTCTTCAAGTGAAGATGTTGGGGCTTTGGCCTTTAAGCCCTCACGTCTCTCACGAGGAACAAGAAAATGCCTGACGCAATCACTGAAGAGATCTCCCAAAGTAACATGTCGCGTCCGGCCAAAAGCGCTATTCGGCGCTGGTATGAGAGTGTTGGTGGTGCCGGTGGTCTGAAGCGTCACGTCACCGAAACCGCGCAAGCTGTGCGGCAGGGCGGCGAGTCCGGTCTGATGGGCGCTGCCTTGGGCTTGCTCGAGGCCGAGCGTGGCAGTTTGGACATGAAGGTCGGGCAGTACGAGGTCCCACTGGACGGCGTTGCTGCAGCTGTGGGCCTGGTGGGTAGCGTCATGATGGCTAACGAAGCCACCGGTTTGTCGGCGGACCTGCGAAACCTGGGAAGCTCGGCGCTCTCCGTTCTCGCCTACCGTAAAGCTGGAGACTGGCGCCGCAAGGCCAAGGGGCTTGCGCCCCACAGGTTGCCGGGCGCACTGCCTGCCCATCACGGAGACCTCAATGGGAACATCGTCGACATGAACGATCCGGTGCTTGCGGCTGCGCAATCGCTGCGTTGACCCACCTGCAGCGGGGTTAGCCGAGAAACCCTAAACGTTACGCCTAAACGTTTTTTCAACCTGGACGGTACAACGATGCCCCACAAGCGAAAGCGTAGTAAGCGGCGCCATAGGGGAGTATCTCTGGAGTTGATCTATAAGGCGATCAATTCAGCAACTCGCAAAGGCAAAGACTGGCGCACGGATCCAAAGGTCAGCTTCCTTCTCAAAGAGCGTAACAAGCATCTGTACCGTCTGACCGAAGCCGCAGAAGAGAGGACTCGGTAATCATGCCTCGTGGACGACGCATCGTAGTCGAGGAGTATTAAAAACTTTCGTTTCTGACTTAGTGATTGAATTCCATGCCGCATAAGAGGAAACGAAAATGGGATCGCGTGAAAGAACTTGGCGGAAAAGTCAAGTTCGAATCTCGCGCAAAGTTGATGAGTCGCGATCCTTCAAGAGCTAAGTATGTGGCTTTCGTTTCTGTATTTGGACATGACTCAGCAGGAGATGGCAACACCAAAGAAGAAGCGGTAGAAAGAGCGCTTCAGGATTTTCCCGAACATCTCCAAAGACACTTTTCGTAGTACTGAGGAGTACGTCATGCCGCACAAGCGAAAGAAGAGTCGCCGCAGATCGTCCTGGCAGATTCATGAATTACTCAAGAAGAGAAGGAGAGCGCAACCGTGAAGCAGGTAGACGTCAAGATCGGGGAAGTGGTTCTCGCCAAGATCGGCGCGGCATTTGTCAGAGTCCGCGTGCTTTCGACGATCAACTACGGTTTCGACACGCGCACGCGTTTCGTAGTCGCTCGCCTCGACACGGGGAAGACTCTACCCAAAGCGCGAAAGCGCGTATCAAGAAGAATCGACTCAAGCGAGAGCTTCTTGCGCTCAAGAAGAAGGAGCGAAAGATCGAGTCTCAATTGAGAACAGCGAATCTTCGGAGTTACCTCGCGCATCACTGAAAGTTTTGAAACTTAGGACACGATAGTACCAACAAGCCCCAAAGGGGCACTCACAAGGAAAAGAAAAGATGGCTGAGTCGTTCATTCGCAAGCACTACAATCTCGCAACGTCGCGTTGGGCCGGTGGGGAGGGCAAGACGATCATCCACGATGGTGTCGTCGCAACCGCCACGGGTATCGGCATCGGATACGCCGCTGCCCACTCGCGTACCGACCTGGAAGCGACCGTCGGCCAGAAGCGTGTCCCTCTGGACATCGCGGGTTCTTTGGGCGGCCTCGCTCTGTCGCTCGTGATGCCCGGTTCGAAGGGCACCCGAGACATCGTTCGTCAGGCTTCCGTTGCACGCCTGGCCATCTCGAGCTACCGGGCCACCGAACGCTACATCCATCTCAAGGGTCATCCGGCCCTCGGTATGGGTCGCGCGCATCCGGCGATGGCTCCCGCTGCACACGCAGGCGAAATCGACGTCAGCTCCGATCCGGTTCTGGCTGCCGCCGCAAACCTCTAGTCTTGCAGGCTGGCTAGATCAGAACTCAAACATCGTGTTTGAACGATCTTCGACCTGAACGTTGGAGTTCTAGTTTGGCCAGCTGAAAAGAAGAACCGTTGTACACGCAGGCAGAGTTAGTTCGGGAATTGCAAAAGACTCCTGAACAGCGAGACGCGGAAAGGCTCGAAACGATAAACGCTCTTCATTCACACGGACTTGCGACGTTGGATGAAGAGCGTGAAGCGTTTCGGATTCGTCGTAGACAAGTCATTCGTTCCTGTCGAACGATGATAAGAGAGGAAGAAAGAAGATGAGTGATTTTGGATACGGCGGAAGACGTTTCGAGCATCGTAGGCATCATCACTGGCGCCCGTGGGACCAAGGGTTGGTTGGCGATTTCGCCCCTCCTGTCCCTGTATTGGATGACGATGCTGGGCAAGATTTTGGGTGTGACCCCATGTCGCCCGGCTTTCGCGTGTTCGGGCAAGACGATGACGATGCGACGCAGCCGCAGGACGACGATTCGGGCGGTCAGGGTGGCGTCTTGGATGCTGCCGTTCAAGTCGCTCAGGGTATCCCTGACATGATTTTGCCACCGGTTTTGCCTGTGCCAGTGCCAGGTGTTTACGACCGCTACGCGCGGTTCCGGCATCATCGCCATCACTACCTGGACCCGCGGTTTGACCCGAATGATCACCGTTGGGACGCGCGCCTTTGGGGGCGTCTGCCGCTCATTGAACGCGACAGGTATCGGCGTATCTGGGCCGC
>CAZMNG010000221.1:0-3476 GCA_964567505.1 uncultured Chthoniobacterales bacterium | reverse complement strand
CCCAAGCATTGGCACCACCACCATCATCACATGGACCAGCAAGGCGGCGGCTTCCCTCCGCCCGGTATGGGTCCCGGTATGGGTCCCGGTATGGGTCCCGGTATGGGTCCGGGCATGGGTCCAGGCATGGGTCCGGGCATGGGTCCAGGCATGGGTCCCGGTGTCGGTCCTGGACAAGGTCATCTTCCCCCAGGATCGTATCAGCAGACCTGTCAAGGCTGCAACTACGACGGCGGCACACTCACATGCCAGTGCCAGACCATCGGTGGACAAATGGTTCCCACCAGTCTGCAAACCGACTGGACCGGTCACGGCCAATCGATTTCGAACCACAACGGGCAACTTGTTAATGCGCCCACTTAGTTCCCCCCCCCCTCCCATTTAGAGAGAAGGGGCTGCGCCTAAACGTTATTCGACCCGAACATCGGGCCAATAGTTTCTGAATTTTCATCTGCGGGGGAAGCCAATTTCAGAAACCCTGCCAGGAAAGAGACAAAAGTCATGGATGGATTTGGGTTTGACGTCGGAGGCAGCGGACATCGCGCTGGGGGTCATGGCGGAGGCCATGGCCACAAAAGCCACAAGAAGCATCGTCATCATGGCGGAGGTGGTGGAGGAGACTTTGCTCCACCCATGCCAGACGACGACAGTGGTGATGGCAGCAATGGCGATGACGGCAGCGGAGACGACAGCACAGATATGGGAGCTGAGTTTCACGTAGGTGGTAACAGTGGATGCCATTGCGGTGGAACGTGTGCTCCCTGTCAGGCACGCGCTCGCGGCGCTGCGTCGTCGAACGGAGGCAACCTGAGACGGATCGGGTGGCGCGGTCACTTGGGGCCCGACCTCTATCCGAGCGGACACAATCATCCGATGGCCGGAGAGGGTGATCCGGGTTGGACTGGCAACTTTGGACCAGACATGTACCCGAGCGGGCACAATCGTTCGATGTCCGGTGACTCTATCACAAATGACGTCTCGGACGATTTTGGATGCGACCCGCTCGGGTCGTGTACTCGAAAGTACACAAGTCCGTACGGCTGGGAATACGACGGACCTGGATCGTTTGGAAACGAGCGATCTGGATGGGCTAGACTCAATACCAAAGTCACGAGTCCTTCGGCGCTTTCTTCGATGACTCTCGCGAGTAGGAAGAAAAAGTTGGGCGGTCCGATGCACGGAGACCTTACTCCTCCTATTTTGTCGAATTGGGGGCGTTACCCGTCGCGTTCCCCACTCACTGGAGTGTTTGCAGGTGATCTCACTCCCCCCATTCTGTCGAACTGGGGACGCTATCCTTCGCGTTCACCGCTCAAAGGGGTGTTCGCAGGAGACCTCGTCGCAGGTGCTGATGGCGACGACGACAGCACAATTTACATGCCGATGGACACCATCACAGCCAGCGCTCCGTCGAGCAATCCCACGACGAGCGGGCTTGGTGGCGTGCTGGACGCGGTAGCCACGGTCGCTCGCGGCACGAGCAACGTCATTGCCTCTGCAAGACGCGCAAGCCCTCCGCCTCCGCCACCGCCTCCGCCTCCTCCACCGGCCGCTGCGAAACGTGTAGCAGCGCCACTCAGGCCGCTGCCGTACTTCGCAACGCAAAGGCCCGCGTACGTGCCCCCGTACGATCCGTACGCGCGCGCCTACGGACGCTACCGATCTCCTTATGAGATCTTGGCAGCCACAGGTGGTCTTCCATTGAATTTCAATCCGTACGCCTACTCTCCGCTTCTGGGCTACTGATTCTCTGGTACTGCGTACGGCTCACCCCTAAACGATCTTCGACCTGGACGGTAGAGCAATGGCAAAGAAGTCTAATAATTCAACGCACAATTCATCAATTGGAGGAAATTCAAAATGCATCGTCTTCGTCTCGGGGCTCTCATGCAAGGGTGGATCGGCGCTGGGTACTTCGGTCAATACGTGACATTGAATGCCGCCAATCCGCCATGTTTCGGTAAAACCGGAAAGTTTTCTTCTGCTTATTACGACACTACTTGACACTTACCTTAGTAAACCATCCCCTACGGGGACACTCCAAGGAAAACAAAGAAATGCGACCGACAGCAACTCAGCTCGCAATGCGTGATCCGGCGCTCGCCGCGGTCATGGGAGCCCTTCCGGGTTCCGATTTCGGATACGCGCGTCGCGCGAATCCGCAACAGTACGGCCGTCCCATGGGTCGCCCCATGGGTCGTCCGATGAACCGTCGCCCCGCAGCCGACTTCGGCTACGGCTTCGGTTTCGACTACGGTGCGGAAGGTGCGCCTCCGCCCGTTGCCGCTCCGGCGCGTCATGCGCATCCGGAGATGGTCCGTGCGTGGCACCACCACCACCAGCTCATGGGCCACACCGCGGCCCGTGCAGCCCTTCTCGACCCGAACGAGAACTCGCTTCTCAAGATCGAGCGGTACAGCTTCTCGCTCACCAACCTGTTCACGCTCGGCACGACGACGCCGCTCGTGGACATGACCCTGCAGCCCAACACGAAAATCCGTCCCCAGCGCGTTGTCATGAACGCGCCGGCACCGAACTTCGTGCTTCTGACGGGCCTGCAGGTCGCCAACGTCAACGCGTTCGTCGGTGACACCGAAGACGCGTTCACGTACTCCGCGCTCGCTCAGGGCGTGGCCCTCGACCTGCCGACACTCGAGCCCGCGAATCGGCTCACGGTCAGCGGCAGCTACACCGGGTTCATTCCGCCGGGGTACGCCACGGGCTTCTCCTACACGTTCATCGCGACCGTGCAGGGCCCGTCGACCATCGCCGGTGGCGGCGGCTGCTAACCACTTGCAGTGGGGCTAGATCAGAAGCCATAGGCCAAGATCGCCTCGGCCCTGACAAGACCCACGCAACGTTTCGGATAGTGCGTGAACTGGAAGTACTAGCCTGAAAGGGCAAAAGGCAAACAGTCTTGGAGATTGTGTTTTGCATACCGCACGTGTTTTGCCAGGGGTCGAACCCTGACGAGAATCGTCGTGTTCGGAACGTGCTGATACAGTCGGCCGAGATCGTACAAGGCAATTGTGGAAAGCGGTTTTCGACTCTTCGCAAGGGTCCGGATTACTGCGTTACGTTTGATGTGCCCACGTGTTTCGACTCGGCGTCGCACCCGACTCCTAACGCAAAGGCGCTTCAGGCCCTCCTCAATTGCCTTGCTGCCATTAATCTTATCTACTTGGAGTTTCGTCCTGGGGGATGCATTCCGCCGCTCTACGAGAGTGGCGTCGTATACGGCCGCACGCAAATTTGGGACTCGATTCCGGCGCTCTACCAGCGCGGTTACGGAGACTGCAAGTCTCTGACTGCTGCGCTTATCGCAGAGTACGCAGCGCAGGGGATCAAGAGCAGACCCGTGTTTCGCTGGGCGGTCGATAGCGAGAAACAAACTCAGTATCATATCCTTGTACTTTCGCCACAAGGGTTCGAAGACCCGAGCAAAGTGTGTGGGATGGACAAGGACGAAAACGCGT
>CAZMNG010000220.1:0-6640 GCA_964567505.1 uncultured Chthoniobacterales bacterium | reverse complement strand
CCGGGCCCGACGTACCATTGGCGGTTCCGTTTCATCCTCCTGCAGGATGATTTGGTTCGCAACAAGGGAGAGATGCGTGGCGAATATCTCCAGTAGCGTGATCATAGCCTTGTACTGGCCAGGAGTCAGTACAAGGGAATGAAAATAGGCGTCCTCGAGTTTGTGCAAGTCGAGTTTGACTCCCCACGCGGTCAGTTGTTTGCTGATTTTATCAAATTGAGCTGCATTCGGCCTATTTAACGACACATGCCCTGTTTGCAGATAGCCGATGATTCGCGCCCCGACGCGGACGGGAACCGCTGTCTCGCACAGACCGGCAAAACAGGTCATCGTCATTGGACCGGTTGCGCTCTGAGTTGCAGTCTTTTCCTGAACCTCTAAACATGTCCCGCAAGTCCGGCTGCACTGGGCCATCCGTGAACAAAATGGATTTTCCCGCGGCTTATCGGCCGTAGCCAGATTCCATGTCTCGAGGGGCCGCAGCGCGAGCGGCAACTTGGTCGTTTCACTGAAAGCTCGTTCGTAATCCTTAAATAACTCCGATCGAGATAATCGATGAACGATCCTCGCCATACAGCCCGTGGTGTGCTGATCGCGAATGACCCTTTCTCGCGTGGCCTCAGGACATTGGGAGAGCAAGGTCGTCGCCATATTTCAATCCAAAATCAGCGTACCAGACGATCCGTACGCCGCAGGAGACAATGCTGCCTTTCAGGCTTGCATCGGGCCGGTTCTACGCGCACAGATCGCCTTTAGAAGGTACGCCGAGTTCCGAGCTTCTGTTATACATATTTCGAAGCGTTCGAGTTGCTTTCGGTTATCGCAAAAATTTCCTTTGGGTTTCAACGTTAATCATGGGCCGGCTGAGGCGATCCGAGTTCGGGCGAAATCGCACTCCGATCAGCCCGGCGGCAATGCAGCATTCTTCGCCTCTTTCTGATACGGTCGGTTCCGTTCTCGACCCGATCGTCTCGCTCCGGCGCGCCTGTCTGAATGTCTCGGACCGACCGCGCCGGTTATCCGTAACGAGCTATTGGGAGTGGGTCCTCGGCGACCAGCGCCAAAAAACCCTGCTTCACTCACCTGCCACTATGTCTCAGTTGTCGGAGACGCCGCCATTCTCGATGAGAAGGTCCCCTTTTTGGAAGGTCGGCCTATCGGAATGGAAGAGGAATCTTACTATGATTTGCCGCGCCGCTCCGAGGAGTCAGGCACGGTGTACGAACATTGCGTGCGCGCGATCGAACATGGGCTGAGATTCGGCGCCCATGGCCTGCCGCTGATTGGGAGCTGTGACTGGAATGACGGAATGAATCTGGTCGGAAAAGAAGGACGGGGTGAAAGTGTCTGGCTGGCTTTCTTTTTTTACGACGTGCTGATGCGGTTTGCCGAACTGGCGCGGTAGCGCAATGAAATCGACTTTGCCGGCCAATGCGTAGCCCAGGCGCGGCAGTTGCAGGAAAACGTCGAGCAGCACGGCTGGGACGGCCAGTGGTACCGACGCGCTTACTTCGATAATGGCGAACCACTCGGCTCTCAAAGCAATCTGGAATGCCAGATCGATTCCCTGCCGCAAAGCTGGTCGGTCTTGAGCGGCGCGGGCGATCCAGAGCGCGCACGGCGGGCGATGCAGTCTGTAGAGGAGCGCCTCGTCCGCTCCGAGGCGAAGCTGATTCAATTGTTAGACCCGCCGTTCGATCGTTCCGTACCTAACCCTGGCTACATACAGGGCTATGTTCCCGACCGACAGGATAATTCCTTTGGTGGACGATCGCCTTGAGCATGGCGGCGCCAAGAAAAGTGGCAAGAGCGGCAATCATTGATTGGCCCTCCGGGCGAATTTATGAAAGCATCAGCTATTCCGAAAACCGATAAGAGGATTTATCAACAATGAGCAATCACTATAAAGTCGCGATCATTGGCTCAGGTTCCGGCGGGCGGGAGGCGGCTTTGCTGGCCGCTCAGAAAGGGTTGCGGACAGCCGTAATTGAAAGAGACAAGATGGGTGGAGTCAGTTTTCATCGTGGATGTTATGCGGTCCGCGCATTGAAAGCCTGCGCGCACCAGTATCGGAATGGCCTGAGGAGCGGGCGTTTCGGCAGCCAGACCGAACTCTTGAAGGCAACTCTTTACGACTGGATCGTTGCGCAATCAGAGGTCAGTTCGCGGCTCGCAGAGGGGCTCGAGCGCGATTTACTAGACCTGGGTATCGAAGTACACCATGGTCATGCGGGATTTGTTGATGAGGGAACCGTTGAGGTAATCGGACACAGGGGTGGCAGGTGTACAATCACGGCGGACAACATCATTGTGGCAACCGGTTCGCGGCCTGCGTTCTACGGGAGTTCGATCCGTCGGGTGGTCAACAGCGAAGAGTTACTGAGTCTGACAAGGTTGCCGCGCCGGCTCGTAATCATTGGCGGAGGTTATATCGGATGTGAGTTTGCCTCGATCTATCGAACGTTGGGGTGTGAGGTCACTGTTGTAGAAAGGGAGGCGCGAATACTGCCAGGCTGGGAGGTCGAAGCCGGGGACCGCGTTGCAGAGGCGCTCAAAGAGCGGGGCGTGAATCTGGAGGTGCAGTTTCCGGTACATTTCGAGCAAATTGCTGAGCAATCAGACTGCGTTCGTATTCCCGGCCCGAATGGCCAGTCCATCGAGGCGGACCTTGTGCTTGTCGCGACCGGCCGGAAACCGAATTCAAACGAGCTCGGTCTCGAAGGGGTTGGGATCAAAGACAACTCGTTTCTGACGGTAGACGACCAGATGCGAGTTTCTAACTCCGGGGTATATGCGGTGGGCGACGTGAACGGAATCAGCATGCTGGATAGTACGGCATTCGCTCAGGCCTATGTTGCAATCAATGCCATTCTCGGTCGCGAAAACCGGTTCGACAGGCGCTGGATCCCGCGATGCATCCACACCGATCCTGCAATTGCCGCCGTCGGGTGGACCGAGGAAGAAGCAGCCATTGATGGCATTGAATGTGTCGTCGTGAAGGATACGGTTCGTCTAATTTCGGACAACGATCGCAGCGTGATCGAGCCGGAAGCTACATTCGTGCAGGTGATTATTGACGTGCATACAATGCATTTGGTGGGTTGCCTGGTGGTGGGGGATCATGCCGCTGTGATTGCAAACTGTGCGGCAATCGCCATGCGGTCGGGTTTAGGGGTCGATAAGCTTCGCGAGTTTCCGCTGGCTCAGCCGAGCGCAGTGGATGCTCTGTTGTCCGCGTTAAGGAAATTGGGATAGGGTAGGGGAGGTGCCAGGTTTAGAGTTCGAAGTTCCGAGTTCGAAGATAGGTGCCAAACCAGGAACGGCCTGGTCGTTATACCAATGCGGCTGGGTCAAAATGATTGCGAAGCAGCCTGACCAGGACTTCCGTGGCGCTTGGGTGAACAGCCGAGAGTTTCGAAATGTCGCGAGCGGATAACCCGTTGGCAATCGCAATTGCGACCAGGTTGATGATTTCGGCCGCGCGTGAACCGATCGCTATGCAACCAAGAAACCGGTTGGATTCTGCGTGAAGCACGCATTTAACGATCATGTGTTCACGTTCGATTGTGGTAAAATCGTCGTCGGTGAACAGGTGCCCCTTCCAATTCAGCACGTCAATGGGCAACCGGGCCTCCGATGCCTCATCCTCGGACCATCCGATGTTTGCAATCGGGGGGTCGGTATGAAGGAATTGTGTGTACCACCGTTTATCGAATCGAGTCGGATTTCCGAGTATGTTTTCGACTGCAACATCTGCTTGAGCGGACGCTACGCTATCGAGCAAGCTGATACCGGTCACATCACCGACTGCATAGATCGACTCGACGGGCGTCCGCATCTGCTCGTTGACGGGAATCCAGTCGCCGCTCGTTAGGCCGACGGACTCTAACCCAAGTTCGTCGCTGTTCGGTCGACGGCCCGTAGCGACAAGGGTGACATCCGGCCGAATGATCTCGCCCGTGCTCAACTTGTAGCTGGGGGGGCGAGTCGAATTCTGCGGCAGAGGGTCAACGGACTCGTTCAGCAGCACCGTGGCACCTTCATTCTGAAGGACGCTTTGAAAATATTCCCCCGCGATTGGATCCCAATTCGGCAAAAGACGCGATTTCGCTTCTGCAATCGTGACTCTGCTGCCGAGTTCTCGATAAATGGCGGCAAGTTCACTCCCGACGTATCCACCTCCGATAACAAACAGGTGCCTGGCGGGGTTAGCCTGCCGGAGAATCTGATTGCTATTCAAAACGCCGGCCTCGGGTTGACCCTCGAAGTTCGGCCTTGAGCCGGTGGCCAGGATGATGTGACTGGCGGTAATGCGGACCTCGAGTGAATTTTGAGCGTCCGTCAGCGAAATTTCGTGTGGTCCGACGACGCGGGCATGACCAAATTTCAGGTCTACCTTTTCACGGTCGATCGCATCGCTGAATTCGATCGCCAACTTACCGCTGCTGAGCCGCTGCGAGGTCAGCCAGTTCGTCCAGGAGCTTTCGACCAGGTCCAAGTTGGTTCCGACTTTGGATGCTTTCTGAGTTTGGTTTAGAAAACTTGCGCAGGCGCGAAGCGCTCTTACCGCGTAACTGCCGGCATAGTAGGCGGTTCCACCCAAAGTTCTGTCTTCGATCAAAAGAGTGCTCAACCCGGCCTTTGCAGCCTTGAGGCAAGCTTCTTTCCCGGCGGAGCCGGAGCCGACAACAACGACTTGATACTGGTAGCTCATAAAAAGGTCGTACGAATTCAATCAACGGTATGCTGGTTTTTGTCTAGGGTATAAAACGCTAGCGCCTGGCAGGAAGGTGCTCTCGCCACCGGTTGTTAACAACTGCGCAAATTTTGGCTTTGAGTCAACGAAACTTGAATTGAAGCGGTTCGGAGCACGCGGTACCCGCTCAATGTTGCAATCGCAATCGAAGAGGCAAGTCAGCCAATGCTCGTGTAGCTCCGAAGAACGGCAATGCGCGATTTTAAGTTTACCGGGAGGCAGCACGACAATGAATACCGTCGAACAAGGAGCGAGGCAAACAGGATGGACCGCAAAACGACTGCGAAATGCAAAGTTCTGGCGGTGCTTAGAGCGTATTCTCGTGGCGACCGATCTGAGTGATGACTCGATGAAGGCGATCGAGTTCGGCACAAGATTAGCGAAAAAATTCCATAGCAAACTAACCCTCATCTACATCTATGAGATCCCTCGGTCTCTGGAGTTCATGAGAGGACAGCACACGATGGAAGTCATGGAAAATGATGTCGAAGGGGCGTATGAGCGGTTCGACGAGCTTTGCCACTCTGTTCGAGCGCGATACGGCGATTTCGAGAAGTACTTTCGCGTCGGGAACGCACACGACGAAATCGTGTGGGCAACCGATGCCTTGAACGCAGACCTTCTTGTAATGACGGCGGAAGACCGCGACGAAGCGAATGACGACTCCTGCGCGAAACGTATCTTGCGGGATGCGCGATGTCCTGTGCTGCTGGTTCATAAAGGTGACCGTGATCTTGTCGATTGATTTGCCTGGGAGATTGAGACCGGAAACCAGGAAGCTGCCGGATCTGAAACATCTTGAGTTGCCAGAAATCCTGGCTGTCTGAGCATTCGTTCGCAGTCCGGGGCACGGTCCTGGAGGGACCACCGATATTCGCCGGGCGATTGATCGCCGGGTCTGGCGTTTTGACCTTTTTAAGGTCAAAAAGCATTTCCCCAAGATGCGCGACGATTTGTTTGAGGCGGCGACGGTTTAAACCATTGGTCCTATCGCGGCCACTCTGCAGGAGGGCTTTCCACATCCTTCTTCGCGCCGAAGCAGAACGGCACGGGGAGAGGAAGAGACATTCGGATCAAGCGTTGCGATCAAAATGGGCTTCCGGCAAAGTAAGTATATGTTATGTAGGAGCTGGAATAGTAACGATTATGGAGATAACCGGGGCGAATCCGCGGTCTGCAGAGTCTGCGGTTGAGCCCATCCCTCAAATGGTTTGGATGGCTCGGGCAGACGGGTCGTTTGAATACGTTGATGAGCAGGGGCTGGACTATGCCGGACTGCTTCCGGAGGAGTTCCAGGGCTGGGGCTGGCTCAAGTTGATATTTGCTCCCGAAGCGCGACTCGCGGAAGAGAACTGGAAACAGGCGATCCAAAATGGCGGGCCGTACATGGCAACGTATCGACTGAGGCGGAGCGACGGCACCTACAATTGGCATCAGGCCGCGGCATTCCCGGTGCGCGACCCAAATGGCCGGATTCAAAAATGGGTTGGAAACTGGATCAATATCGAAGACCGCAGACAGGCGGAGGGCAGAATGGCGGAGCTTGTTTCGATCATACGCAACAGCCAGGACGCAATAATCGGCAAGACGGTGGATGGAATCGTCACAAGCTGGAACCTGGGAGCTGAGCGCCTGTTCGGCTATCGCGCCGAAGAAATGATTGGTCAGCCCGTTACAAAGATCATCCCTAAAGAGCGCCTGGAAGAGGAGACCGAAATATTGGCTCAGATACGGCGCGGCGAAAGCTTTGATCATTTTGAAACTGTGCGCCGATGCAAGGGCGGTCGCCTGGTTAATGTCTCGCTGACGATTTCGCCGGTTCGGGATGAAGAAGGGTGCTTGATCGGGGCTTCCAAAATTGCTCGAGACATCTCTGAGCGGAAG
>CAZMNG010000219.1:0-6647 GCA_964567505.1 uncultured Chthoniobacterales bacterium | reverse complement strand
CGGGGCTTTGTGATTATCGTGGGAGCGGCCATGACGGCCTATTTCTTTCTCAGGATCAAATAACCGGGGTTCGTATTGTGTAGGACGCGCCTCGCACCCACGAGCTTGCCGTGCGTCAGAGTTTTTGCCACTGCGCTACGAAACTGATCAGGTCATCCGATTTAGGGGCGGCTAACAAACGCTTGATCGCTTTGTCTCTGAGAACCACGAGCGCAACCATCGCCTTCAGCCCGCTGGACGTCGATTGATATTAAGGTGAAAAAATCATTACCGTCTTGAGCCGGTGAATCGGTAAATGGTTTGCCGTATTGGCCATATCCAAAAGCAATGGAAACACTTCCAAAAAAGTATTATGAACTCGCCATTACAGCGCCGAAAACTACTCTCGGAGTTTGGGATCAGTGGGGCAAACGTAATATTTGGAACGCAACGCCGCTACCCGTTCTTTGGCGAGCAGGAAGCTCAATGAAGCTAGCTGAACTAAATGTGGCCACTCTGGCCGGGTTACTCATCTGCGCATTCGCACGTGGCCGGCAGATGGGACGCGACGCCAGGGCCCGCGGTTTTAACCATCCATGAAAAGAAAAGCCCTCCTTCTATGGACGCAGACGATCGTTGCCTGCGCGGCAGTTTACGTTGGTCAGCGATCGACGCAAGCTCAAGGCGTTGCTCCCGACGGCCCTGGCGGTAACCCAGATTGGTTGCCCGCGAACAAAACGGGCTTCGGCACAAGTTATACCACGGCGAGCAACATATGGTTCACGCTCCAAGGCGGCCGGCTAAGCGAGGTGTACTATCCTCGCCTCGACACGCCGAGCGTCCGTAACCTCGACTTCGTCGTTACCGATGGACAGAGCTTTGCGATACGGGCCCAGGACGCATCCACCTCCACGCGGCTTGTAAATCCCGAAAGCCTGACCTACCAAATCGTTAATACCGACACGGCCAACCGTTGGCGTCTCACCACGACCTACGTCACGGATCCTACCCGGCCGACGCTGCTCATCAACGTCGAGTTTACCTCGTTGAACGGCCAGCCGTACCAACTCTACGCCGTGTACCAGCCGCAGCTCAACAACCCACTGTTAAATGCCCCCTTAAATGAGTCGGGCGTAACACAAGGCAACGCGCTGCTCGCCTCCGATGCGCTGAGGCAGGTCGCGAGCGGGTTGGTCGCTTCGCCCGCTTTTACGGAAACCTCCAACGGCTACCTGGGTACGAACGACGGTTGGACGGACTTGAGCCGGCACTACAGGCTAACAGCCCAATACAGCTCCGCGTCGGACGGGACTGTAGTGCAGACTGGCCGGTTACCCTTGACCGGGCTTTGGGGTAGCCGGCACGTCACGTTCGGGTTGGGCTTTGCCTGCGCCGAGTCCGCCGCACTTGAGGCGGCCAACGCCTCGCTGGGAGCCACCTTCGACCAAGTCTCTGAGGCCTACGCCAAGGGCTGGGACCATTACCTGGACTTTTTGCACAATCCTCCTCCGACCCTTTTCACCCAGAACCAACGTCAGCTGTACGCCGTGTCTGCGATGGTGATCGCCGCCAGCGAGGACAAGACCCACCGCGGTGCGTTCATCGCTTCCCCGACAATGCCGTGGGGGTTTGGAACCGGCTTGGATAGCCCCTCCGACGCCTATCACCTGGTGTGGTCCCGCGACCTGTACGAAATGGTAACGGCGCTCATCGCCGACGGTGACCTCGCTGCAGCTGGGCGTGCATTGGATTTTCTATTCAACGTGCAGCAGAAGTCCGACGGCTCATTCCCGCAAAACTCCAAGGTCGACGGCACGCCGGTTTGGGGTGGCCTGCAGCTTGACGAAGTGGGCGACCCGATCATTCTCGCTTATAAGCTCGGACGCAAGGACGCCACCACCTGGTCGCATGTCAAACAGGCGGCGGACTTCCTGGTACCCCCTTGGCCTGGACGCATGCCCAGTTCATCCGCCTCGCCTTCGACATCGCGGCCGGCCGCTTGCTTGAGCAACCTGCGATCGTCGCGGATCGCTACCTCCATCGCTAGCGGGCGCGCCTTTGGCTGTGCCGATCGTCCATTTCGCTTATTTCCGCCAGCCTTCTGCTCATCTCCCAACACCCAAAAAAGCCTGACAATATGCTTATAATTATCCTCGTTCTATTGCTCATTTTCGGTGGCGGCTTCGGCGGCTATTACGGCTATAACCGGTACGGACCCCGAGGCGGTATCGGCATTATCGGTCTCGTGATCTTGATTATCGTTCTTGTCTGGCTGTTTGGCGGCGGCGGGTTTCACCTGCACGATTAGTTTGCCGCTAATGCCAGCAGGTTTGGCGCAAGGGGCGAGCTTTAAAGTCTAAGACCACTCCAGTCGGTTTTTGGCTTAGCCGATTCAAGCGCAGCTTTGGCCCGCGCGGGGGCTTTCTGCCGCATTCAAGCCACGGTCGCAACTGACTTATTATGACCTTTCGCGCTTTTAGTCATAAAATTCGTTGGCTGGGCCGCAGCTCACCTAGTTCATTCATCTTTCGCCTGCATCACGAATTCGGTCTGAGGCCCTTCCGGTTACGGTCGAGAATCAGGTTCGCTGCCCCCTCAACATCCCTCAAGCTGTTCAAACAGGTAAATAGTTCCCATCCGACAACAGCGGGCAGGCCGAAGAAAACGATTGCCCGAAACATGAAGGCGTCCCCAAACTCGGCGGGCCGGCTTCTATTGTCCCCGGAAAAATTTATTTGGGTTAAGCGAACTGCTTCAGAATTCCTTCGGCTCCTACTAATCCGGGTAACCGTCAGGATTGGCTTTGTGCCATCGCCAAGCGCTTTCGATGATTTCGCGCAGGTTCGGAAATTGCGGGACCCAGCCCAGTTCCTTGCGAATTTTATCGCTGGCCGCGACGAGCACGGCGGGATCGCCGGCGCGGGGCGGCCCAACATCTGCGCGGATCGTTCCTCCCGTTACCTCGCGCGCGGTCTGGATGACCTCCTTTACGGTGAACCCTGAACCGTTGCCTAGATTGTAAAAACGGCTACCACCGTCGAGTGCACCCAGCGCCAAAATGTGCGCCTGCGCAAGATCAATGACATGGATATAATCGCGCATGCACGTCCCGTCGCGTGTCGGGTAGTCGTCGCCGAAAACGGTGACCTTCTCGCGCTTCCCGAGCGCGACCTGGAGAACGAGCGGGATCAGGTGGAGCTCCGGGTCATGGTCTTCGCCCCGAGTGGGCGTCGCTCCAGCGGCATTGAAGTACCGCAGGGATGCGAAGCGCACGCCGTGAATTCGGTCGACCCAGTGCAAAATGCGCTCAAGGATGAATTTCGATTCACCGTACGGGCTGCCTGGGATGATACGCTCAACCTCGTCAATCGGCATCCGCTCCGGCTGGTCAAAAAGATTCGCCGTGGAGGACAGGATGATTCGTTTAACTCCGTGTTCGACCATGCTCTCGAACAGATTCAGGCCGTTCCTTACATTGTCCCCAAGATATAAAAACGGTCTCTCCATCGACTCGCCAACCAGCGATTTTGCGGCGAAGTGCATCACGGCATCGGGACGATGATCGCTGAGAGCACCGTCAATCTCTCCCCGATTCGAGAGATCGCCCTTTACAAAAACGGCTGCGGGATGCACCGCCGCACGGTGGCCCTGGGAGAGATTGTCGAATACGACAACGGACTCACCTGCGGCTAACAATTGTTCGACCGCTGCGCTGCCGATGTAGCCGGCTCCGCCGGTGACTAGGATTTTCATGAATTGCTCGATTTGAAGTGAATTTCTGACTGGTTGCGAAGCGTTTGTGCAGCCTGTTCGGCTGTTAGATCACGTTGGGCTTCAGCGAGCATCTCATAACCGACCATAAATTTTTTCACGGTCGCCGAGCGGAGCAGCGGCGGATAGAAATGCGCGTGTAAATGCCAGTGCGTGAAATCACCAATGCCGCTCGGCGCCCCGTGCCAACCCATTGAGTAAGGCCAATGTTCATTCTGAATTACGATCCGTTCATTTTGTTCCTCTTCGTGCTTCAGATAATCAATGAGCAGGAGTGATCCACGCTCGCGCCAGTGCGCAAGCTGCTGGCGATCTTCTTTGGCGGGTTCGTTGGGAATAAAGTCGCCTGCCCAGATCTGGCGATGCGGATGCGGATTTGAGCATCCCATAATGTCACCCTTATTTTCGAAAATCTGGATCCAACGGTACTCCCGGCCGAGTTCTTCGGTTTGCGCAGCCCACAGGTCCACAACGCTCCGAATGGCATCCACGGGCATTTCCGGTAACGTCAAATCGTGGCGGGGAGAAAAGCAGATCACCCGGCAGGTTCCGCAGACAGGTTGGCGGCGTGAGAGGTCGCCACCGGTGACCGAACACTCTCCATTCGCCAGGAGAGCAGCGAAGTCATTGGTGAATACGTAGGTGGCAGTGTATTCAGGGTTTTTCGCGCCACCGGCGCGCTCGTTACCCGGGCAGAGGTAGCACTTCGCGTCGTGCGCGGGACGCGCGTGGCGTGCCGCGCTTTCTTGTTTGCCCTGCCAAGGGCGCTGGGTGCGATGAGGAGAAACGAGGATCCAGTCGCCTGTCAGAGCGTTATATCGACGGTGGGGAAGCTGATGTTGGTCCATGTTTGTGGGGCCTTTCCGAGTCTAACTGTCGTGATGAGGCCGATTTTCTTCTACTAATCTGGCACCCTGCGAAGCTTTTGTGATGAGCGCTTTGCAGGTCGCTCCTGTTTTTTGTCGATAAGCTTCCAAGACCTTGCTCAATATTTCCTGCGCTTTGTCCGTTTCGACTAGCCAGATTGTCGAACCGCCAAAACCGCCGCCGGTCAGGCGGGCTCCAAGAACACCTTGGATCGTAGCGGCGATCTCTACCAGCGCGTCCAAATACGCCGTGCTATTTTCGAAATTCCGCCTCGAACTTTCGTGCGATTGAAACATGAGTTGGCCGAATTTCTCCATCCGACCACTCGCCAGCGCCGCCACCGCGGCCAGTACGCGTTCGTTCTCACCGGTGATGTGCAAGGCTCGGGCGCGAAGCACCGGATCCAACAATGCAGAGGATACCACTTCTGATGTCGTGTCCCGCAGGGCCTTCACGCCGAGTGCTGCAGCCGCGGCTTGGCATTGACTTCGGCGCTCGTTGTACTCCCCTCCGGTCAATTGATGTGGAACGCCCGTGTCCACCAAAAGCAGTGCAACACCAGGCGACAGCGGCACCGTTCGAGCACTCGTCGCGCGAAAATCCAAGAGGATAACTTCATTCTCTTTTCCGAATACCGACGATGCTTGATCCAAGAGACCACAGCGAACACCAACAAATTGGTTCTCGGCCTTCTGACAGAGTTGAGCGAGAGCCATCGGTTCAATGCTCAAGCCAAATAGTTCCAGCGCAGCCACCGCCGTCGCTACCTCAAAGGCTGCGGAACTGGAAAGACCGGATCCGAGTGGCAAGTTGCCGCTCACCCGGAGCCGAAGGCCGCCGATTTCGAATCCAGCTTCTCGAAAAATTTTTATTACTCCAATTGGATAGTTAGCCCATGGTTCCTCTTCGAGCCGTTGCAGATTCTTCAGCGAAACGCTGACCTCCCGTCCGTTGGTCTCCGAACTGACCTCAATCACGTCGGCATCGAGCTTTTCGGCGCGGATGGTGACTCCCAGATCAATCGCAGCCGCTAACGCCAGTCCTTCATTGTAATCTGTATGATTCCCCAACATCTCAACGCGGCCAGGAGCGAAAGCAACGACACTTTTTTTCATCACGATTTACCTCTTTCTTTCCGCGCCTAAGTATTCGCCCGAGGCCCACACATGCACGTGCGGCACCGGATGCCACCATCTCACGGCATCGCTTACACAAAAAAACGTCAGAGCCAGGGGCTTCACCGCCGAAACGCTATCTCCAGATCGCGCACTTCGTGCAAATTCCGCAGGCCACGGCGCGGTTGGCTTTCGCACTACCGCAGTTCGAACAACTGAGTTGCATAGACATCTTTCTCCGGGTCGTAGCTTAGCCCCTTTTAGCGTGAAGCTTTTTCCAGGCGGCAAAGAACATTAGTCCTCCGAAGAGAAGCATCACCAATCCCCACCAGAGGTTCACGTTGATAAAAAGGGATCGCTCGTAGGTGGCTCGATCCGTGAAGAGTCCAAACAGAGTCAGCAAACCACCGAAGGTGCTGAACAACAAGCCTATCGGAAAACGCAGGTCGACGTTCATAGCGGCAATTGTAAGATGCTAGCGAAAGATCAGATTAAGTATCAGTGTCAAACTTAGCACGGCGATCCCAACCGGAACGGGTCGCAGGAACCAGCGGCCGCCCGTTTCGTGGGCCTTCTCAGTCAGTGAATAGACCAACCCCTTCAGTTCTTCTTCGGGACGCGGTTTTGTCAGAAGGCTTATCAGAATCGTTGCGATGAAGCAGACAGTCCAAGCGTAAATCGCAGTCCAAAAATTCTGTGCCATCTGGCTTGGATAGACGTGAACCGTCGCGATCCAGGCGCCTTTGACACCGGGAGTCGAGCCCGCGGGGATGGTCAATCCGTGGTGAACAGCTGCGGCCACGGTTCCGGACAGCAAACCGAAGAACGCCCCATGCCCGGTGGCGCGTTTCCAGAACATCCCGAGCAAAAATGTTGCAAAAAGGGGCGCGTTCACAAACGCAAAGACTAATTGCA
>CAZMNG010000218.1:0-6661 GCA_964567505.1 uncultured Chthoniobacterales bacterium | reverse complement strand
GACCCGGCCCCGTGCCGATTTGCGCGTCGCCGGCAAATCTAAATAATGATTCTTAACAAGACCCTCCCCCAAATGGTAAAGTGATCGCCGGATGGGGCGCAATCCTACAACAAGAGCAGAATCCATTGTTTTCCATGAGAACCGTACCTTTCAGCGATGAAGCCGGGCGGGCTCGCCACAGGACAGGCGAGATGAATTTCTGCGCACTGGTTCGGGAATAGACGATGGCGATGAGCAAGCTCCAGTTTGGTTTGCCTGGCGGTCGTGCAAAGAACGCTTCGCCGACGCGCTTGCTGACGATATATTATATCGGCGCCTTGGCATTGGTTGCCGTCATGGCGACTCTGGGCTCAGGCGTAGTCCACCGGATCATTGGTCGCGAGCAGGGTACCGGCGAGGTCATCAACATCGCAGGCCGCCAACGGATGCGCAGTCAAGTCATCGCGAAGGACAGCCTGGCTTTGATGAGTGCGCAGACGCAGGAGCAGAGGCGGCATTATCTCGAAGAGTTGAAGGCGACAGTCGCTCAGTTTAATCAGAACCAACATGCTCTGCGGAGTCATAACAGTCCTGAAATTGAGGCGCTTTTCGCGCATGCAGCGCCACCCGAACAAGCCCTGGTCGCAGGGGCGCGGGAGCTCATTGCCCATTTTTCCGCGCCTGATCCGGCTCCCGTCGGCCCTGAAACGCCGGAAATTCTCCAAATCCTTGCCAGCGAGGGACCGTTTCTCGCCGCCATGGAAGCCATCGTGGCTCGGTACCAATTCGATTTCGAAGCGCGCGTCGCGTGGCTGAACAAGTCCGAGGAGCTAGCGCTTGCCGTAATCCTGGTAACATTATTCCTGGAGGGAATGTTTATCTTCCGCCCGGCTACCCGCATCATCCGGGATTCGTTCAACCGTCTTAAAAATCAGGATCGCGAGCTGCGGGAAATGAACCGTAAGCTGGACGCGGCCTTGCGGGATGCAGAAAACGCTGCCCGCGCTAAGAGCGAGTTTCTGGCCGTCATGAGCCATGAGATTCGCACGCCGATGAACGGAGTGATCGGGATGACGAGCATCCTCGCCGAAACGAAACTTACCGATATGCAGCGGGATTGCGTCAGCACCATCAGCACCAGCGGCGAATTGCTCATGACCGTCATCAATGACATCCTTGATTTTTCGAAAATCGAGTCCGGGAGATTGGAACTCGAAAGCCGCTCGTTCAATGTACGAGATTGCGTCGAAGAGGCGCTCGGTCTTTTTGCCGCCCAAATTCGGATAAAAGGTTTAGAAGCAGTCTCGCTCGTAGCCCCCGATGTTCCTTTCCACCTGATTGGCGATGCAACGCGTCTACGGCAGATTTTGTTCAATCTGATCGGCAACGCGATTAAATTCACATCCAAGGGTGAAATCGCCGTCAACGTTGAATGCAAAGGTCAGGACGAGATGGGGTACCGCCTTGAGTTTTCCGTTACGGATACCGGTATTGGCATCTCAAAGGAAGGGATTAACAAGATTTTCAAACCATTTCAGCAAGTCGACACGTCTACAACCCGCCGTTACGGCGGGACCGGACTAGGCCTGGTGATCTGTAAGGGTCTGGCCGAACGAATGGGGGGGACGATATGGGTTGAAAGCGAACCCGGCTCTGGATCAACGTTCTTTTTTTCCGTGACCTTGAGCGCTTCCGAAGAGCCTGCTCCCGAACATCAAGTAGGCAAATCAGATCTCCTGGTATCCCGCACCGCACTGATCGTGGACGATCACATGACCAATCGGCGCATTTTGGAGATTCAGTTGAAAACCTGGGGAATGAAACCAACCTCCGCTTCGAGTGGTGCTGCTGGGCTGAGGAAAGTGGCGGAACAAAACTTTGACGTGGTTTTGATCGACTTCCAAATGCCGGAAATGGACGGCATCATGGTGGCGCGAGAGATTCGCAAGCTGACCCAGACCCCACTCATGTTGCTTTCGTCGTCAGGGGAGATGATCGCAGGAGAGGAGGCAAAGCTCTTTCAAGCCCAAATCTCCAAACCGATCAGGCATTCTTTGCTGTTCGCTGCTTTGCTGAAAATAATAGGAACAGAGCCGGCGCCGCCGGTGCAAATCTCCGGCAAAAAGTTCGATACCGCGATGGCGACTAGACACCCGCTGCGGATTTTGTTGGCGGAGGATAACCTCGTGAATCAGCAGGTTGGTAAACTCATGCTGTCACGACTGGGATATACTGCTGACCTCGCCGCGGACGGGCCGGAGGCGATAAACGCTGTCGAGAGAACCGAATACGATCTTGTCCTTATGGACATTCAAATGCCCAGCATGACCGGGATCGAGGCGGCGCGCATTATCAGGGAGAAGTTGCGTGGAAAATGTCCTGCTATTTTTGCGCTGACGGCTGAAGCACTTGAGGGCGACAAACAAAAATTTCTCGGACTCGGCTTTGACGGTTACTTGAGCAAACCGCTCCAAATTCAAACGCTTCAGGATACGTTGGAGACCGTCAACGCGAGTACCCACCTTACCAAGGTCTAATAAGCTCGCAAAGGGTCGTATCACAACAATCGACATTAATTACAGATATATTGTTTTTCGATATGACCCGAATGGGACCTTCATAGTTTTCGCGCGCCTCTGTTTTGCGAGAAGAGCCAGGAAAGCAATTCCGGCTCGGCATATGCTTGATCCCAGGAGTTATGTCCGACCCCAGGATATTCGGTATAACGCGGGTGGCCCCCGGCGTTTTCAATCATTTTGACCATCGACCTGCTGCACTCAACCGGCACCGACGAATCGTTCGCGCCGTGAAAAACCCATACAGGTATGTCTCTGATGCGGTCTGCACGACTCGCATCCCCACCACCGCAAACCGGGATCGCGGCGGCAAACTTTCGCGGATATCGGACAAGAGCTTCCCAGGTCGCGAAACCACCCATGGAAATTCCGGTCACGTAAATGCGATCCATGTCGACCTGGAACTTCTCTTCGATCGCAATGACAAGCTCGAAAGCGGTCCGCAAAGGCAGCGCTGGTTCAGGTGCTAACTTCAGTAAGTGCATCTGTTCGCGCTCGCCTGTTGTCCACATTATCGGTTGGTTGCCTAAATGTGTCGGGCATTGTGGCGCCAGAACGAAACAGGGATAGCGGGACTGGGAGTCAGACTTGGCAAATCTCGCAACCCCGTTAAGTAGCTGCTTTTTGTTATCATCCCCGCGTTCACCGGAGCCGTGGAAGAAGAGAACAAGCGGATATTTTGCGCTTGAGTTCAATTCGCCCGGTACAAGCAGTCGGTACGGCATCACCAGGTTGGCAGTGCCAATGAACTCATAAAACCCGAATTCTTCAAACATCACTCGCAAACGTACAGCATGTTTGCCTCAAATCACGATTCGCGGAAGAATTTTCGTGCTGTCAGATTGGCGGTTCCGCAGGGCAATCAGCGGTGCACGTTCGACAAGAGACGGGAAGCGCGGAGCGAGTATTGGCGAGATTCATTTAAGAAGGAGAACGGACCTATGATGATTCTGCCAGCGCAGGTTACATTCCGAAATATGGACGCATCCGCGGCTGTCGCGACTCGCATCCAGGAAGAAACCAATAATCTCAACAAGTATTTCGACCGGATCACGAGTTGTCGCGTGATCGTGGAGGCGCCGCATCGGCATCATCAGCGCGGCGGCCAATTTCACATTCGGATCGAACTCCGAGTGCCGGGCAAGGAACTCATTGTCGCGCATGAACCGACGCTGAATCACGACAAGCAAAGTGAGTGGCACAAGCATTTGGAAAGCGAGGCTCCGCACAAGGATGTGTATGTCGCGATTCGCGACGGATTCAACGCGATGCAGCGGCAATTGCGGGACTACGCGCATTGCCTGCGCCACGATGTGAAAAAGCACTAGCGGTGCACCTTCGACAAAGCGCTGGGAAGCGCGGCACGGTTTTTGGCGAAATTCAATTTAGTGAGAAGTCAAGGCTAACGCTTGAAGTCATGCACTGCGGATCGGATGGCCGTGACTGCTTTTTGGCCTTTTGCTTCATAGATCGCAATGCAAATGAGAAAAGCCAGCATGCTCTTGGATAGCACGAGGACCCCAATCACGGCCACTGCGATCAGCGTGGCGAGTCTCTCTGTGGTCACATAGTTATTTGTGATCGCTAGATAAATCAGCGAAACGGACGTAACAGGGATAAGCGTTACCCACAGGAATATCGGGACCGCTTTTTCCACCACTTGCGGGACAGTCAGATGCAGACTTTGTCGCAAGTACTTGAGGTTGGACGCTGGACTTTTGCTGGGTTTCATGGTCAGAACCTCTCTTTTTTCCAATGCAATTTAGGGTGCGATTCCCTGTTCGGCTGCACGCGCGTTGGCAATCTTTACGCGTTAATTACTCGACGCATCTGCGCAAAAGAAGAAGATTATTTAACAACCCGAGCGCAGCTGCTTTCGCGATCGTAAACTAAAATCGTGTCGTAAATGAGTTTTATGGATTGCTTAGAGCTGAAAGCACTGATATCGGAACTGAGGGTTCAAGATCCTCGGGGTTCGAGACCCCGTCGGCTCTAAGCAATACATTTGCAGCCGACCGCCGGCGCACGCTCAATAACCAGCTGGATTTCACCAAAGGAGGCTGAGCGACTGCGGTTGCCAATGCTATTTTGATCGCAAAATAAAATGAAGGAGCTAGACATTTGTCTGCGCGCGGACGAAGCGCTCGGTGAAGGATTGCTTCGAGTCGCCGACGGCTTGATTCAAGATGCAGTGCAGCGCATCAGGCGCCCAACCCGCGATCACACAAAAGATGTGCACTTTGTTCGCGTGACCATAAAACGGCTGCGCGCATTGTTGCGATTGATTCGGCCGGTGATCGGTGAGACGGCTTTCAACCGGGAAAACGGGCGTTTGAGGGAAGCTGGGCGGCGCCTCTCTTTGTCACGCGATTCGGAAGTCGCCCGACAAACGCTGGGGAGGCTCGCGTGCTCAAGACGCCGCGAACGCGACGCCGTGGTTTCGGCGCTCGCTGGGTTTGGCGGCAACGGCGAGCATCGCGTTGAGGTCACCAAGGCAATGAAGGAGATCGAGCTGGAGCTGGAAGAGTCAATACGGATTCTCCGCGCGATACCCTTCTCTGACGGTGAATGGAAGGTAATTGAGCCGGGATTGAGGAGCGTCTATCGCGCGTGTCGCAAGCGGATGCAACGAGCGTTCAGGCAAGGCGACGATGAGGCCTTTCACAAATGGCGGATCCGTGTGAAGAACCTCTTTTACGAACTTCAGATGTTGCGGCCTGTCTGGCCTGAGCGCCTTAAAAAAATGCTCGCGCGTCTGGACCAGTTGCAAGGCGAGATCGGTGTTGATCACGATCTTGTTGTCTTGAAGCGATGTTTGCGCGGGGCTCCAGCTGCGTTTGGCGGCGCCGAAATGGTACAGCGGGTCATTGCTCCCCTGGACGAGAAGAGTAGAAAACTCAGGCGACGACTCAAGCCACTCGGCAAAGCAGTTTTTGATCAGAAATCGCGCCAGTTTGTTCGTGAGCTGAGTCAACACTGGATGAATTGGCGGAAACCAGCTTTGAAGTCCTTCTTATCTGCGCCCCGTTCGGATGTAAGATTCTAGTCAGTTATGGTGTGAATGCGAACCGCTGTCCTCGCCCGACATGTCCATGCCCATCATCATCATTCGACACATGCCTGTTGCATCTTTCGCCTTCGACGAAATCATCTTCTGCATCCAGTCACGCATCGCCTTGCGCTGTTCGACCAATTTCGTCAAAACAGCCGCGACAGCGTCAACTTTTTTATCAGGCGCCGCCGTGTTCATCTCGTTAATGAGTTTGTCGAGCTCTGCGTCCTGATCTTTCCAGGTTGACATCATGGCTTTCATCCCGCTCGTATCCGTGGTCTGGTCACCTTGCTGATCGGGCACCTGTGTTTTAGTAGAATCTTCCCCGATTATCGTTGCGAGAGGGAGAGTCCCCGCAACTAACAGGGAGAGTAAGAGCGTTGCTTTCATAGTATTTTAATCGTTTTGGCAAACCAAATGAGAACAAGTTTCCAATCCATTGGGATAGACAGGTATAGGTCCGTCACTCAATTTTCGACTGCGTTAAGTCACATATGTTTTATTAGTGACTTTTCGTTGAAGAACGTTAAGGCCTGGCGGAGCGATCGCTACTCAGCAATTGGCGAAAGCTAGTCTTACGCTGTTGAAGACGAATCAGACCTGGCGGACAAGTCAGGGGCAGGGTCGTGTCTGCACGCTCGATCCGGCGGTAGCCGGATCGAAATGTGCAGACACGACCCTTCAGCTTGTGACTTGCTTAGCAACGCGGCGTGACTCTGTGCAAGCAATGGTGAGGATTCGCCAACAATGAACAAGTCGAATATTTGCGTACGCTCTAGATAGCGGAAGGAGCGGCGTTATGAATATACCAGAAAGACTGATTGAGTGTTTGAACCGGAGGAAAGTTCAGTACGAGATTGTGCATCATCCGGAAGCTTACACTGCTCAAAGAATCGCAGAAGTTGAGCACGTTAAAGCCGAGCATTACGCCAAGGTAGTCATGGTGAGATCCGGCGAGAAGCACGTCATGGTCGTGCTCCCGGCGGACCGGCGTGTGGACCTTGAGAAAGTCGAACAGGTCATCGGGCGGACTGTCGCGCTGGCGAAGAAGTTG
>CAZMNG010000217.1:0-6676 GCA_964567505.1 uncultured Chthoniobacterales bacterium | reverse complement strand
CCTGTTGTAATCCGATCCGATTCGGCGATATCTCTGTTCGACTGATTTTCCTCGTCGGCGTCCCGAAACAGGCCGGGGCAGATTATCTGGCGCTGATCTCGTTTGTCGCTCGGCAGGTTCGGGGCAATCAGGCGATTGATCGCCTGATTGAGGCGCAAGACATGCCCAGTTTTATTGCCGGATTCCCCGAACCGGCCTGACCATGGATACCGACGGCGCGATCAAAGAGAAACGAACTCTCTCCCCGCTGTTGCGTCGCCTGCTCCGACTGAAGTTCTGGCTGGTTGAGCACCTTCGTCCAAGCGAGCGCCAATCAACCTTGCTCTGGGCAGCGCTCATCGGCGTTCTAGGGGCGGTGGCATCGGCAGCTTTTCGCAAAGCGAGCGATTTTTTGCACTATCTGGCAACCGGTTCGAGCTCCGGGATAATCTCTTCATTCGCAAATCTTCCATGGTGGCAACGGCTTTTTGTTCCAACGCTTGGTGGACTGCTCGCCGGCTCGACGCTCTGGTTCGGAAATCGGCTCTTCGCGGGAGTCAAACAGAAGACAACGACCGACTATATGGAAGCGATCGTGGTCGGCAGCGGGATCATTTCCGTCCGCGCAAGCATCGTGAAAAGTTTGTCGGCACTTTTCTCGATCAGCACCGGGACCTCAATCGGGCGCGAAGGACCGCTGGTGCAACTCTCCTCGCTCGTCGCTTCGCTGGTCGCGAGGATCCGCCAAATCCCGATCCCGCAGCGCCGGCATCTCGTTGCGTGCGGCGCGGCCGCGGGGATCGCCAGTGCGTACAAGGCGCCGATTGCCGCATCGTTTTTCGTTGCCGAAATCATTTTGGGCACGGTCGTTGTGGAATCGCTCGGACCGTTGATAATTGCCTCCGTTGTCGCCGCATTCGTTACGGAACTCCTCGGAAGCAGCGAACCGCTTTATAAATCACCCGGCTTCAATCTTCACACGCGATGGGAGATGATTCCTGCTTCATGCGTCGGTATCGTCGTCGGATTTCTGGCACCGCTCTATCTTCAATTCCTCCGATCCGCCGAGCGTTTGTTTTCGAAAGTTATTTTGCCTGCCCCGCTCAAGCTCATGGCAGGAGGCGCGATCGTCGGGGGGCTGGCTATCGTGAATCCGGCGGTCTGCGGAAACGGCCAGGGGCTGCTTCGCTCGCTATTTCATCAGAACTGGTTTTGGGACGAAGTTCTCGCCATCATTGTACTGAAGCTGCTGGCTACAGCCACCGCGTTCGGGTCGGGAGTCGTTGGCGGTGTCTTTACGCCGACTCTAGTTGTCGGCGCCGGTCTCGGTGTTCTTTACGGACAGGGAATCCTTTACCTGGCTCCGCAGCTGCAGTCCGATCCGGCGATGTACGGTGTGGTCGGCATGGGGGCTTTCCTGGCAGCGACAACCGGTGCACCGTTAATGGCAATCCTGATGGCGTTTGAGTTAACGCTGGATTACTCAATCGCGCCATTTCTGATGGTGAACTGCGTCGTTGCTTATTACTGCAGCGGGATCTTCGAAAAACGATTCATGTATGGGGAGTCACTGGAACGCAAGGGCGCTGCATTCTTCAATCAGCAACTGGCTGCTGTGAATATTCGGGACCTGGTTCGAAGCGATCCGATCACACTCCCGAAGAACGCGACCTTTGCGCAGATCGCAGAAACATTTGTCCAGCACCGGTTCCAGCACATCTACGTCGTCGACAAAGAGAACCGGCTGCTTGGGGCCATATCGCTGCACGACGTCAAAACATTTCTTGATCGTCCGGAACTCGAATCGGTGGTAATCGCCGCGGATATCATGAACGAAGATTTTCCACGCGTCACGCCCATGAACGGGATGACTGAAGCGTTGCATAAATTCTCCGAAGCCAACTCCGAACGTCTGCCTGTCATCGATGATCCGGCCTCTAAACGGTTGATCGGCAGCATTTCCAAGACCGATATCATTCTTCATCTTGCCGGAGAACAGAGCGACACGGTAACAGGCCGTCAATTTCACTAATCCAACTCGTGTCTGGTCCCAGCCGGAAAGAGATTGATTCGGGCGAAACTCCGTTGAGATTTCTCCAACGCCAATGAGATCCCTCACAATTTGGGCAAACCCCTTTTTAACTGGGTCGTCAGAAGAACTGTTAACGCGATCGGCAGGTCCGCATCGGCTCGTGCTCGCGGAAAAATCCGACCACGTTCTGGATGTCGGCAAGTTGGACGAACGCCTTCTGCAAGCGGATGTCGTGTTCGGTCAACCGGATCCCCACGCCGTCGTACAGTCCAAAAATCTGCGTTGGATGCAGGTGTCGAGTGCCGGATACGCCCGATACGACACGGCGGACTTTCGGGCCGCGCTGAAACTTCGCACGGCGATCATGACGAACAGCTCGAGCGTGTTTAACGCGCCGTGCGCAGAGCACGTCATGGCGTGGATACTGGCCGATGCTCGGCAACTTTATCCTTCGTATGACAACCAGCGCGACTCGGCCGGCTGGCCACAGAACGACCTGCGCCAGCACACGCGACTTCTTGAGAACCAGACGGTTCTCGTTGTCGGTTACGGGGCGATCGGCCGGCGCTTGAGCGAGTTGCTCGCACCCTACCCGGTGCAAGTCATCGGGTATCGGCGCACACCTCAACCTGGCTCAACAATTCGCATTATCGGGTCGTCGGAACTTCCAGGAACACTGGGCGAAGCGGACCATGTGGTGAATATATTGCCGGAAAGCTCCGAAACCCGCGGCTTTTTTAACGCCGAGCGCCTTCGACAAATGAAACCCGGAACCCGCTATTACAGCATCGGGCGGGGGACGACAACTGATCAGGAAGCGCTCAGGAACCACCTGGAGTCAGGCCACCTTGGTGCGGCCTACCTGGACGTCACGGACCCCGAACCGCTGCCGTCCGATCACCCCCTCTGGTCTGCGAAAAATTGCTATATCACGCCGCACAGTGGGGGTGGCCACTTCAACGAGACCGAAAGAATCGTCGAACATTTCATTCGTAACCTGCGCCGCTTTGAGCAGGGAAATGACTTGCTCGATCGTGTCATTTAGTCTCTTGAGTCTGAAACCCGATTTATCTTCGTGCCATTCCGGCCTGGCCGCGGCTTCCATTGGCTGCCCGCTTACTGTCCGGCGGCCATGTAGTCTCCTTCGATTTTCACGAACTCGATGAGGTTGTTAAATGGGTCGCGGGCAAAGAAACGAGGGCGTAACGGCAATGCACGGGCCTCGATGATCTTTGCACCTGAATCTACCAAGGCTTTGCGCTGCCGCGCCAGATCGTCGATTTCGAGACAGAAATGGTGGCGGGTATCGCCTCGAACCGGCTCTCCGTCCGGCACACAATGCAGCTCGACTCCCGGCGCGCCGGTCTCAAACCAGAGCCAACCCAACGGCTTGACGACGGCCGGTGCCGGTTTCTCGCGAAACCCGACAACCCCGATATAAAAACTGCGCAGGCGTGTCTCCTGGCCCGGCGGAAACGTGATCGTGACATGCTGAAATTTGGGAAGCACCGGCTCATTCGTACTCATACAAATCCTACGTTCGAACGGATCTTCCCGAACCGCAATCGGGACCGTGCTCAATTACGACGCGCCGCCGCCAGTGCTCCACACCTCTTCCCTTGCGCGATGTCACACCATTCAATAGAAGTTGGACCGGATGATACCCACGTCGCACCTTCAAACCAAATCGGCAGCATGCCGCGCGATCGTGCTCGCCACATTCCTGGGGTTGGAGGCACTACCGGCCCGTGCGCAAGCCAACGCGGCGACACCCGGATTAAACCCGCTGGTTGGCAAAGACAACCCGGCATTGCGCGCCGGCGCGAACCAATCCCCAGCCGCAGCAGCCTCGCCCGGATCATCGGCGCCAATCGACCGAGCGGAAATTGAACGGTTGACGAATGCTGCGGGAAACGTCATCGACAGAATACAGAGCGGCGAGAGCGATCTTCACTTGCGCCTTACCTATTTTGAGAAACCGGATCGGCTCAACCCGAACAGTTACGCATCGAAGGACGAGGTCACGCAATGGCAGGGGCTGTTGCAGCAACTCAAGGAACAGCACAACCGCGTTGCAAAGATGTACACCGATCTGGGAAAGGATCTCGACGCTGCTTTGCAAAACACCGGCACGAATCCGGCAACGATATCAGGATTTAGAAAATACATCGTGGATGGATTTCCTTGGCCTGCAATCGAAAAGAAAAGGGGGCTAATTGCCGACTATATCGATGAACACCAGAAGCTCCTGTTGTTCTATCAAAAGAACTGGGGTTCATGGACGACGGGCGGGAGTGCGGGCGACCCGGTATTTAATTCGGCATCCGCGGCGGCAATCTACAAAAAGCTTCGAGAACAAATCCTGGCAACAGGCGATGCGATCGAGAAGGCGTACCAGGAGTTGAGCCAATAGCGAGGAACCCGCTCGCTTGAAAAATCAAAAGTCGACCGCACCTTCCGGCGCGTACCGAGCCATGCCGATCTCTTTGCAATGTCTTCTGCTTGGAATTTCCGGTCGGGGCTGTAACGTTCCACTTTTCCAGCGACCCATTTCCCCCACCGAAAACGAATCAAGAACGCCTAAATGAACGTACCTACCTTCAAATCAGCCTGGCCTCTCTGTTGGATCTTGCTCGGTCTGCTGACGGCAGTGGCTCACGCCCAAAATCCCGCACTAGCGCCTTCCGCCACGCCGGGCCAGGGACCGAAACCGGCCCCGGGCAGAACCCAGCCACAATACACCGAAGCACAAATGCAGGAGATTATCTTAAAGCTGCAAGATCGAATCAAGAACGCCACAGACCTTGTATTCGGGCGAATCCAAAAGACCGAGTCCGACATCCATTTGAGATTTTCCTACCTGCGCAAGCCTGAACGGCTTGACCCAAACACGTACGGCTCAAAGGATGATGTTGCCGCCTGGTTGAATTCTGTGCAGCAGCTCAGAGCTGTGGAGAGCAACCTGGACAAGCTTTATGCCGACGCCGATGTCGATTTGGGTAACGCACTGATGCAGCAACGAATCAACCCTTCCATCGCGACCCAGATAAAAAACGAACTGATGACGACGTTCCCATGGACGACCATCAGGAAGAAGAGCCAACTCATGCAACAGTACATCGGGGATCATGAAGAGCTGCTCAATTTTTATGACAAAAATTGGGGGTCGTGGAAACCCGGCTCAGAACCCGGCACCGCAACGTTTTCTGATGCAAGGCTCGCCACCGCATTTCAGTCTCTTAAGGATAAAATCAATACATTGGGCGGCCAAATTGAGGAGCAGTACAAGTTGATGGTGCAGTAAGAACTGACAACTGCTTGCGGCTTCGCCGCGCTCCGGGTGCTCAGCAGCTGACGTGGGAACTATTCACGAGCTCTTCGAGCCAGTCGACGATAAACTGGTGGACGACCGGGAGACCCCGGACAATTTCGAGCGCTTCACGCGCTTGGCGCCGGCATTCGTCCGGTTTCGCTTCGAGCAACGCGAGCGCAGCAGAGACGCGGAGCCACGCATGGTGCGGAACCTTGGACCAATCCCGGATCTTTTCAAACGCAGCGCGCGCGCTGGATTCATTCCGCTTGAACCGCGCATCGAAAAACGCTTTTTCCAGCATGATCCAGGGGTAAACCGGACCGATCTTGAGGCTCGCTTTGGCGACGGCCTCGTCGAGATAGCGCTCGGCACGATCAATTTCTTCCAGGTCAATTGCCCGATAATACGCCAGCAAACAAAGCGTCGCACGTTCCGCAATTTCAACTTTCTCGGTCAATTGCAGTCCACGCTCAAGCATTTCGGCCGACCACTCTCGGGGTCTGATACCTTGTTGCGCTTCGTTGATCAAGGCAGCGACCAGAAACAAAACTTCGCAGGTCGGCCGGCCGCGAATCCCATCCCACAATAACAATCCGTAGCTTGCCGATCGCCGGATTGAGAGCGGCAACAAAAGCACCGTCCCAACCGTAATCCCGAGAAACGAAATTGCGGCGAAAAAGAGCGTATCGATCGATGCACGCGCGGGATCAATCAAACGCACCAGGAGCAGAAAAAGAAGGCCGACGACGATCGTTGCGAGTGGCCCGGTTGCAACCAGCCAGATACAACGCCACCCGAGGCCATCCAGATTCTCCGGGGCGAACACCGTCGTCCCGGAAATCATCGTTTCCCGATTGCTCCAGAAGAAACGGATCCGATCCCGAATTCTGCGTATCGCTATCGGGCCGCACGCGAATGTCAAAAGTTTCAGACCGAACATTTTGGCGACAAAAATCCGCGCGAGATGATGCAATAGCACAACCAATTCATATGCAACAAAGATAAGGAAGGGGAGCGGGACGAGGTTCGAAGGCTGCGCAGCCACTGCGGCAGCGCATTTGGGCTCCAGGAGCAGCCATAGCCCGATGCAAAGCACCAGAAGAATCAGAGACGAGACTGCGACAGATCCCCGCCACCATGATCGTATACCTTGCATAGGCAGTGAAAAAACTTAGCGGCGATGCGAGAACAGGGCCAGCCTAAATTGAGCCTTAGCAACGTTTAGCGCCAGGCCCCGGCAACGGCGGTTGCCGTTTCGTCCTGGTGCGTGGGGCTTCAACCCCAGACGTTGCGGTAGAGTTCTGCGAATCCGAAACGGTATCAGAAAAAATCCGCGGCTGCCGGGACATCGC
>CAZMNG010000216.1:0-6703 GCA_964567505.1 uncultured Chthoniobacterales bacterium | reverse complement strand
TAACGCAACGCTGGCATTTTGCGCGCTGGATTAGCGCGCGGGACCTGGGCCCGGACGCCGCGTACCGGCTTGGGCCGCTTCGCCGTGATCGCGTGCGCGGCAAAATCGTTCCGTCGTCCACTTTGAACAGGTACGTTCTGCTTCTACTCTCGAGCGCGGTCCTCTGGTCACTCGGCGGTGTTCTGGTCAAGTCGATTGATCTGGCACCCGTCACAATTGCAGGGTCACGCAGTCTCATCGCCACGGTGATTATTGCCATCGCAATGCGCGGGACGATCCAAAAAATCTCCTGGCACACCATTCCGGGTGCCATTGCTTATTCCTCGACGGTATATCTTTTTGTCGTCGCGACCAAGCTCACCACCGCGGCGAACGCGATCTTTCTGCAGTACACTGCCCCGGTCTATATCGCATTGATCAGCCCCTGGTACCTCCGCGAGCGCACTGCGTGTCGCGACTGGCTGCTGGTCATCATTGCGCTTTTTGGGATCGGCATTTTCTTTCTCGACCGCCTAAGCCTGCAAGGACTCTTCGGGGTTCTCGCGGCGCTTGGCAGCGGTCTTTCATTCGCCTGGCTCACCATCTTGATGCGCCAGCAGAGAGAGGGCTCGCCTGAGGCCGTCGTCCTGCTGGGAAACGCGCTGACATTTCTGATGGCGTCGCCGTGGATGTTTCCAATACCGGCGCTTGCTCAAAACGGTCCGCTCCTTCTATTGCTGGGCTGCGTGCAGCTGACCGTACCCTATCTCCTTTACTCGGTCGCAATCCGTCATGTCCGCGCTCTGGATGCGGCCATTATAAGCATTATCGAGCCAATCCTGAACCCGATCTGGGTAATGCTCGGAACAAGCGAGCGCCCCTCCTTCTGGACGATCGCCGGCGGCACAATTGTTTTGGGAACTTCTCTTGCGCGAAGCATCGTCGCCTCGCGACCGGCTGGTGCTTCATCTCAGAAATAACAGGGATAGGACGTTCAAAGAGATCAAATCCGAAACTCCCAAATCCAACTTCAGCGCCTCTCCGGGACGCAGATTATATTTCTTGCCTACGCAGCGATGATGCGATGTGCGGGTTAGATTCGCGGGGATTTTCGGGTCCTCAAACCTTGACGCGCTCGATTTGCGCGCCGAGGTCGATGAGCTTTTCGTCGATCATTTCGTACCCGCGATCGATATGATAAACACGATTAATTTCCGTCGTGCCGTCCGCGAGCAATCCGGCGAGGACCAACGCAGCGGAAGCCCTCAGGTCGCTTGCCATCACCGGTGCGCCACTCAAGCTGCCGACCCCTCGAATCCGAGCCGTCGAACCATCCAGCTCGATCGTCGCCCCCATCCGCTTCAACTCGGAAATATGCATGAAACGCTGCGGAAAAATGTTTTCCGTCACGGAACTTTCTCCCTTAACTGTCGATAGCAGGGCACACATCTGTGCCTGCATGTCGGTCGGGAATCCGGGATAGGGTTGCGTTGTCAGATCCAACGATTTTGTGGCCCCATTCGCGCGGATCGAAAGCGAGCCGTTTGTTCCGTCCACCATGAATCCGCAATCGCGCAATGCGTCCGTAATCGAAGTCAAATGGTCCGCTCGAACCCGGTTCAGGGTGACTTTCTTGCCAGCGATCGCACCGGCAATCAAAAATGTACCCGCCTCGATTCGGTCAGGAATGACTTCATGTTCCGCGCCATGGAGTTCCTTGACCCCTTCAATGACAATTTGGGATGTGCCGGCCCCTTCGATTTCGGCGCCCATCTTTTGGAGAAAATTGGCAAGATCGACCACCTCGGGTTCGCGCGCCGCATCCTCAATGACGGTTGTGCCATCCGCGAGAACCGCAGCCATCATGACGTTGCCGGTGCCGAGCACGGTCGTGCCAAATTTCCCTTTGAGCGAAATCGTGGTGCCGCGCAATTCCGGCGCAAACACCTTCACGTTGCCGGCGTGAACCCGCACTGCGGCGCCTAACCCCTCAAATCCACGCAGATGAAGATCGATCGGCCGGTCACCAATGACACAGCCGCCTGGCACAGAAACCGTCGCCTCTTTTTCACGGCCAAGCAGCGGTCCAAGCACACAGACGGATGCCCGCATTTTTCGGACGATCTCGTATGGCGCAATGGTGTTCACCTTTTCGGCCTGCACCGTCACCGTCCGGCTCGCCCGCTCCACTTCGGCGCCGAGATGCGCCAGTATCTGAAGCATGTAATGAACATCGCTCAGGTCCGGCACACGCTGAATCACACATCTCTCTCTGGTAAGCAGGGTTGCTGCGAGAATCGGCAAAGCCGAATTTTTCGAACCGCTAATTCTGACCGATCCCGAAAGCTGCTGCCCCCCCCGGATGATGATTTTATCCATACCTTGCGATGAGAAGCCTTTCGACTCCTTGGTAATCCTTCTTCATTGAGATATCGTGATAGTTCTGCTCGACCAGAAAGTCCCGCACCGGCTGAGCCTGCCCGAGTCCCAGTTCCAGGGCGATCGTACCGTTTGGAGCTAATTTTCCGGGTATTGATTCAATCAGCCTTTTGATAATCGTCAATCCATCTTTGCCTCCGTCCAAAGCGAGCACCGGGTCGAATTTTACTTCGCGTTGCAACTTCTCGAGGTCCGCTGTCGGAATGTAAGGGAGATTTGCTACGATCCAGTCGAAGGGTCCGTCGACCCGACCGAGCAGATCAGAGTGCGAAAATGCGATCCGTTGGGCAACTCCCAGGCGCGCGGCATTCTCCTGCGCAAGTCCAAGAGCGTCCTGCGAAACATCTGCAGCCGTAATGGAAAAAGCAGGCTGTTCCAGCGCAAACGTAATTGCCAGAACGCCGCTGCCGGTTCCAACATCCACCAGGCGATTCGCCGACTGATCGCCTTTTGAAAACTCCTTCAAAACCGTTTCGGCGAGTGACTCCGTCTCCGGACGTGGAATCAAGGCCCGGCTGTCTGTCCCGAACTCGCGGCCATAAAAGTCCCAGTGCCCCAGGAGATGCTGCAATGGAACGCCCTCAGATCGTTTTCGCACTTTCTCGCGCAACGGTTCCAGCTCTTGTTCGGAGAGCGTCCTGTCAAATTCCAGATAGAGATCGATCCGCTTTTTCCCAAGCGTGCTGGCCAGGAGGTGTTCGATATTCAGACGAGGTTGCTCCACGCCCTTTTTGGTAAAATAGGCTGTCGTGGATTGCAAAAGCTCGAGAACGGTCATGCCGTTGCGTCGAGTCCGGCTTCTTTCAGCCGCTGTTCCATGTCGCTCGCCTGAAGCCCATTCACCATTTCGTCAAGCTGCCCTTCCATAAACAGATCCAGATTATACAAGGTCAGTCCGATTCGATGATCTGTAACGCGGTTCTGCGGAAAATTGTAAGTCCGGATCTTTTCCTCACGACCTCCGGATCCGATGAGGCTGCGGCGATGAGCGGAATATTTTGCGGCCTCCTCGAGCTGCTTTTCCTCAAGCAACCGAGACCGGAGAATAGCCAGCGCTTTCTCTTTGTTTTTCTGCTGGCTCCGACCATCCTGGCATCGAACAATTTTGCCCGTAGGAATATGCAGCACCTGCACGGCAGAGTCGGTCGTATTCACGCCCTGGCCCCCGGGACCTCCGGCACGACTCACTTCAATCCGGATATCTTCGGGCTTGATCTCGAAATCGACCTCTTCCGCCTCCGGCAGTACTGCAACGGTCGCGGTTGACGTGTGAATCCGCCCCTGGGCTTCGGTCACGGGAACTCGCTGCACGCGGTGCACGCCGCTCTCATAGCGCAACACCCGAAAGACGGATTGCCCGCTCACCTTAAAAATGATTTCCTTGAACCCGCCCAGCTCAGAAGGGCTGCTTTCCAGCTCCTCGACCTTGAACCCGTGGGCTTCCGCAAACCGGCTGTACATTCGGTAAAGATCAGCGGCAAACAGCGCCGCTTCGTTCCCGCCGGTTCCAGCGCGGATTTCCATAATCGCGTCGCGATCCTCGTGTGGCTCGGGCGGCAGAAGCGAAAATTGAATTGCACGCTTCAGCGTTGCGATTCGATCCTCCAACATCGGAATTTCAGCCTGAGCCAACTCGGCCAGTTCCTGATCGGTTTCCAGCGCCAGCGACCGGTTCTCGTCCAGTTCGCGAACCGCCTTCGCGAGGTGATCCCAATGTTCCAGGAGTGTCTTTAGTCCGGCGTGTTCACGCAGCACTTCCTTCGCCCGTTTGGGATTCTCGAAAAGCGATGCGGAGGCAACTTGCTTCTCTAACGCGCTGAATTGTTCACGTTTTTGTTCGATTAGAGGCCGGAAATCCATAAAAGGCAAAACGGTGAAAGCGCACTGTGCGCTTGTCACCGTTCTAAAGCCAAACTCGCAGACCTACTTCGACTTGCCCTTGGCGACCAGCGTCTTACCATAGCGCCGGGCGAACTTCTCAACGCGGCCTGCAGTGTCAACAAACTTTTGTTCACCAGTGAAAAATGGATGGCAGGCGGCGCAAATGCCGATCTTGATATCACGACGTGTGGATCGCGTCCGGTAAGTAGCGCCGCAAGCGCAAGCGATCGTCGTCTCAACGTAATTGGGATGGATATCTGCCTTCATGTCAGTAAAAAGGAACCAACACTATCATACTGCCAAAGTGAAGCAAGTGGAACAAGAGCTCTTTGCCGGCTTCTGGAAAAACGTTCTTCAACAAAGAAAACAACAAGGCGCCATCTTCTCGGATAACGGCTCGGTTCTGCGGACTTTTCAGGCAATTGAACAAGAGCGCGATCTCTGGCGAGAGCGGCTAGCGGGATTCTCGGCCGGCGATTGTGTCGTTGCGGCCGTCGGAAATGATCCGAGCTGGCCCGGCTTTCTTTTGGCATGCTGGGACCGGTCAATGGTGGTCGTGCCCGTCGAGCCGGAGATGCAACCGGCTCACCTTGACAGAATCCTGGGCTTAACTCGAGCTCAGGGTCTGGTGCAGGCGAACGTGATCCAAATTCTCGATGCGGCGCCGATCCAGTGGGCCGCTCCAAGACCGGATCTATTGAAAATAACGTCCGGCACGACCGGCGCGCCGAGAGCGGTGCGGGTCCGCCAATCTCATCTTGTCGCCGACTGCCGAAACATCTGCGAATCGATGGGGATTCGCCCGGACGATGTAAACTTCGGCATTATTCCGTTTGCCCACTCATACGGATTTAGCAACCTGGTCACTCCGCTTATCTTTCAGGGTACAGGACTGGTTTGTTCCACGGATCGGGTGCCGCGGGCTGTCTGCAAGCACCTGGACACGAGCGGCGCGACGGTATTTCCCGCTACACCGGCCCTGTTTCAGGCGCTCAGCTCGCTCTCAAACGCCGAAATGCCGGCCGCGATCCGACTCTGCATATCCGCTGGAGCACCGCTCGCCCCGGAAATCTCGAGCAAATTTTACGACCGATTCGGACTGAAGATTCACAGTTTCTACGGTTCCTCCGAATGCGGCGGTATCGCTTACGACCGCTCTGACGAACGTAATCCTGCACCGGGTTTCGTCGGCACTCCGTTGAACGGCGTAGCGATAACCAGTTTCGATCAGGATCGCATTGCGGTCCAAGGGCCGAATGTTGCCGACGGGTATTTCCCTGAACCGGACGCGACCGTGCTGGGTGAAGGCCGGTTCGTTCCGGGAGACATCGTTGAGGGGTCAGAATTGGGGTTACGATTGATTGGGCGCATTTCCGATATCGTCAACATCGCCGGGAAGAAGGTTCACCCTTCGATGATCGAAGAGCATCTGCGCAAGCTGCGCGGTGTCGTCGATGCGATTGTTTTCGGGATTCCGTCTGCGACGCGCAACGAAGACCTTGTTGCGTATGTAGTGGGCTCCAGCGCCCTGACCAGAGCGATCCTGGAGAACCACTGCCGCGACGGGCTCGAAGCGTGGCAGGTCCCTCGGGAATTTCGTATTGTCGCGGCGCTGCCGTTCAATCAGCGAGGGAAAATCAATCGAGCCGAGCTTTCAAAGATCCACACTAGTATTTATTTGCACAAATAAGTTGGATTGGGTAACCGGCCTGCAAACCTTCGACTCGAAACGTAGACGACGGCTTTTATCCAGGTTTTAGGCAGCAACGCGTCCAGGGCGCTAGACAAGCAACCCGCATATCTTGCCTCCGATGACAAATGCGCACGGAGTTCCGACATTCGTCGGGCTTAATGCTCTTGGAGAAACTAAGCTCACGAATACTCGGCGAAAGCGACAATTCAGTTTCTGAACCACGAGATGATGTCAACCGCTTGGTTGGACTCGCGGTTCGCGGAAGACCCAGAGCCTGTCAGAACAGCCCAATTCCGTCAACGGCACGGCGGTGTGCTGCCGTCTGTAACCAAGCTTCTCCTTGAGGTTGGAGAAGTGCGTTTCAACAAAGGACTGACTACCCGGGATCACGCCGTCGGTGAAGTAGCGGATCCGGCAGCGCAAGCGTTCGGCCAGGGAGAGTTCGCCGTTTTGTTCGTCAACTACCGTTTGAGCGGTTGGCAGGTCAAAAGCCGGATGATTGGCATCGGTTTTCATACTCCCGTGCAAAATTTGACCTGTCCCTCCTCCTGAGGAAGGCCGAAGCGACCGGCCCGTTGCCGGCTGGAAAACTCTAAAGGCGACGAGTTGCACCCCGTCGGCGGGGCGCTTTTTCACCTTAAAAAAGTCCAGACTGCAGAAACCGACGCACTGCGCCGGTTTATCGTGTTTGCTTTTCGCTCACTCGCACAT
>CAZMNG010000215.1:0-6795 GCA_964567505.1 uncultured Chthoniobacterales bacterium | reverse complement strand
TGCTCTCCGTCCTTGTAGTACGTGACCCACACATCGTTGCCGATTTGTTCGGTCGTATAACGGATGTCTCCGTCGGGCATGTGGACGACACCGTCCGCGTGCGCCGTTGCATAGCACGCAAAGCTCAACGTGATTGCTAGCAGTATTTTCTTCATCGGTGGCTGGGTGCAGCTTGCCAGGCTCCGCAGTGCGCGAGGCGCTCCGGAAGACTCGATCTCCGGTGTTCGCATCAGCTGCTCCGGCTAAAAGTTAATTCATTTCGCATTTACTCGGCTGTACGAAAGGGTCTTTATCGGCAAGCACATCGTTCTCTTTAGGCTATTCTTAACGAGATCCCGTGAGAAAACTTTGTTTGCGGGCCCGGAAATTCATCTGTCGTTAGTTTCCCGAATCGGGAACGAATTCGAGTCCTGGCAACGAATCGTCGAGGTCAGGCTACGCGCCTGGCAGAAGATCGGGGAGATAAGCCGGGATTTGGAGAAAGAGGAAAAGGTTGGAGGTCCTGGCAAGTTTAAGCTTCCCACCGATGGGAAGTTTAAATCGGAGGCGCTCGCGGGAGTAGGAATATCAACACGCACCGCGAACCGCTTTTGAGATTCAAGGTCGCCCCGGATCCGCGTAACTAGCCCGACAGGTTTTGCGGGAGCAGATCGCGAAATTCCGGATACCCACGTCGGCCCAGGCGGAGGATAAGTTCGATGGCGTTCCCGCGCGCGGTTGTGTCGGCGGAACGAATAACTGCAGCAAGCAGAGTTCGAGCGTGGTCGCGCCAGCTAAGAACTCCCCAGCCCTCTTTATCCCCTTCTACGATCAAAGCGAGACACTCGACCGCTTTTGCTGGCATCGATTCCGCAAGTTCCGAAAGACGTTCGACCACCGAATGATCCGGTTCAATCGAGCCGGCAATCCTTAAGACTTCGAGGACCTGGTCCATGCTCCAGATGTCGGGAAATTTTCTGGAAGCAAACCACCAACCAAAAGCTGTGAGCTCTTCCTTCTGTGGTGATGAGGGCCCGGCCGCGCGTACGACGTCGAGCCGAGCCCCCCAGAGTTTCCGGAGTCTTTGAAGTAGTTCCGCAGGAACGGTGCCTTGCGTGTTCCTAAGACTCGTTCCTATGAAGTCGAGTGCGCGAGAAAGAAGCGTTGAGTCGGCTTTAGCGTAGAAGCGGGCAAGCAGTCCATCTGCGTCATCTTCGTCTAGGCTGCCTCGCCAATACTCCGTCATTAGATGCTGTGCTAGGCGTAGGTCGGGAGCGCCGCGGCTGGCCCCTTGCTCAGTGCGGATTTCGATTCGTTCGATCGCCTCAAGGTATTGATCTTTGAGCACCGCAAAGGCTTCATCGTATGGAGCGCAACAAACTATATAGGTCTTCCACGCGGCGTCGCGGAGGTCTTTCGAAGCTTCGTCGGTTGGGAAAATTCTTGTTGTATTCGCCCTCGCCCAGACCGGATCGAGGAAAAGAAGCCAAGGGAACCACCGGCCGTACACGCTTCGAATTGCGAAAGAAGGTTCAACTTCGGGCTGAAGATGCTTGTCCAGGACCGCTCGGACCTCAGACATTTGATCAAAGCCCCCTGACACATGGTTCTTACCCTGAGACTCTTGCTCCGTGTGACGTCGGACCCAAAGTTCGTAGCCGATTACTGCGTGCATGGCCTCTCCCCGGGTCGCGTTGATTGAATAGCCGGCAGGATCCCAGCCCGCGCTGTACCGCGACTCATCCTCGGCCGTAGGGTCAGGATCGTCGCTTAGAGGTTCGAGTACGTACCAGACCTCGAGTACGTACCAGACCTGGCGGCGATGCTCAAACGCGATCCCGTCAGAATCGAAACCACGAGATAGGAGGTTGGCGATAGACTTGCGCGTCCACCCCCAGTCCGGGTCCTGGTCCGTTATCCGTCATTTTCGACCAGGGATTGCTGGAGGTTGTTCCATAACCCATCGGCATAATGTTAGGACCTTATCCCAATTGATCGAATGTTTCTGTCTTACAGATTCCCAAAGAGCCTGGAGCAATGCTCGCACGTACGTTGGATCCAGACCCTCGAATCGGTCGGCCTCACCAGAGAACCGCTCAGGTTCGGAGCCTACGAGGGCTCCAACTGCGTGTCCAAGCCCTGCGATTGAGTCGCCGAAGGGGTTCCCGGACGGCACCCAGGATCTGAGATAATCAACCAATCGGTCGATGGTCATCGCGCGAAGATCCTCCACAGCCTTTGGACTAGACCATCCCCACGTTGGACTGACTGCGTCTTCTGGGTCGCTAGCTGGTCCTATCTCGCTGACTAGCTCCGCATATCTCTGCTTCCACTTTTCTGGAAGATCCGCGCTGATTGGGGCAGGCCTATCTCGTTGCCATGCCTTCAAATAGCGACCGGCTTCCTCGTCGGTTGGCAGTCGGCCGTGGAAACTCTCCCAGCCAAGCTTGAACGATTCGATGTCCAGTCCTTTCTGAACCCAGTCCAGAATCTTTGCATGGTCTTCCGATGCGAGCTGGGCGAAGCGTTCCTTGGCCAAGATATTGTATTCACAGTGAAAGTCGGACTTATCGAAGTGCTCTGGCTCCCTGAGCCTTTCGGCGACAAGGTCTGGTACCGCATCGGCAAAGAGACTCAGAACATGAAGAGCGATTCGATGAAAGACGCGCTATTTTCTATTCTCAAGGTCTCGGATGATCTCCGGAACACTCGCCGGATTTTGCTGACCTAAATGCTGCGCGGCATCACGGACTGCGGAAACCAAAAGGCCGCGAAGGTCGTCGACTGTGAGCCGAGGATGATCGATCGACGGCCGCCAAACATGGGAGAAGTCGTCAGATTCCTCATCGGCTCTCTGAGATAGGCGCACGGCATTGTCCAAAAGGTCGCAGAGGAGCTTTAGAGCAGGCGCTTCCGCCGCCGCCACGAGATTGGGGATGTTCGTGTGTAGGATTTTTCTGTACTCCCACAAGTGGAAAAGAGGCCGCGGCTCCGGAAACAGGAACCTGTTTTCCTCGAACTTTTTCACGGTTCCGCGGGTCCGCCCGAATAGCTAGGATCGCCTTGGCAAGTTCGAGCGCAGAGTCAACCTCACCACTCGACGCAAGACGGCTGAAGAGCGCACCTAATTTTTCTGGCAGCAGCGCGTGGAAAGGCGATTGAATCCAATTGATGACCTTCGGAACGAACTCGGCTGCGAGCTCGGCGGGCATCGCTAGCGCAGCATCGGCCAAGTCATCGTGAACGCGGAGGTTCTCAGTATCTGGTATCGTTCTGAGAATTTGTGCAACCTTTTCGGGCGCAAGTTTCGACATACGCGCGAGGTAGCGTGATTCAGGCCACACCGGGAACGCCACTGCCCCCCTAGACTCGTCGGGAATTGGTGGCGGGGGCGACTTTAAAAATCCTTTCTTCTCCTGTGGACCCAGCCACTCTGGATTCTCCAATAGGTCAAAGAAATGCCGATGGTGCTCGCGCTGCGCAAGAAGAGCAACGGTCCGGTCGATCTGTTCAGGAGTTGGCGTCCACCAGGATTTCATCGAGTGCATCGGTTGTTGTGAAAAATTGTTGACCGATCCCCAGAAGGGCGGTCTCGAATAAGGCGAAGTTTTTGCGCAATTCAGCGTCGTCTACGACGGAGTCTTTTCGGCCACTGTCGTGCGTTATTCCCATGAACCAGTTGGTTACATCGAGCCACAATGTGACCGTTGGTCTAATCGCGTCCCGAGATATGTCGTTCTCTGGATTTAGGCCGATAAGCAACTTTTCCGCAGCATCGCGAGACTTCTCTCGCGTCGCCTCGTGGTCAGCAATCAGCTCAGCGATTAGTCGCGCTATATCAGGCGGAAATGAAACCGCCGTGGGCATCGGTCCAACTGAGTCCTGGGCTGTCGCGACGACCGGAAATGTGCCGTCAGTTCCCAATCCAGCCTTTTTCCAGTGCTCGAGGATCGCGTCTTGTACGACGGCTGTTTCGCGGACTGACTCTCCGAGACTGCGTCCGGCAACCGATTTCGGATCTCTCTGACGGCGTGCCCCACAAAACGAGTGTAACCGGCGAGACGGTTTTCAAAGAGCAGACAAACGGCACCCTCGTAAAGCTCGGACAGGGACGGAGCCTCTCGAGCCATCCAAGCCCTTAACTCCAGGCGCTCTGGTCCAGCAGGCGGCCGACGAAATGGCCTCAGTATTTCGGCTTGGAGATGGGCTACGCTCTTCAGGATTCACAACGTTAAGCTTCCAGAGAGCTGATCAGGCTGCCCAGTTCGACGACTTCCAGAGGGCACTCGGGCCAATTGTTTTCCCAGCAGACAAGGATATCTGCGCCGGCCGGATCGTGACCGTGTTGGGCAAAGTTGCTGCTACAGAATTCGAACTCGATTCGAACGCGCTGCCATCGCTGGGTTTTCCGATCCACGCAGCGTTTGGCTTCGCAATCGGGGTAGCCGGCCTGCACGGACTCGACAATGAAGCCCAGTTCGTAGGCCACCATCCCAAACAAAAATACGACGCCTTGCTCGTTGATTTGGGCGTGCCGAAGGCCACGGAAGTCGATCGGCTGACCGAACACCGGGCCGCTACCTTTGGCCCAAACGGTCTTGGAAAGCGTGTGAGCCGTCGAGACCGCGGGCGGCGTAGGGATTTCGTGCTTAAATTTTGCCTGCAGTTCGAGGAGCAAGGGGGAGTCAGGCTCATTCGTTTCGAGCCAGTCGCGTAACCGCTTTAGCGTTCCCTGCAGACCTCCGAAGCGCCTCGTGACAGCCGAGTGCGAAGAGTTCATCTTCAATGATCTTTTCAATTTTGCGAATTGCACCACGTGAAAGCCTGGCGGCCTGCAATTCCACGATACTCCCACCGCTAGCCGAGTCGTAGCAACGGGCAACTGTGCACAGAATTCCCTCAGTGCCGGTGTCGCCGCGGGACCGGTCAAGCAGTTCCCGGAATTGGTACGCCTGGAGCTCGGAGAGGATCACCCGAAAAATATTGTGTTGCTCTTCACTCATGGACAGGGAATCACCAGAGATGCCAACTGGCAGATCTCTTCTACACTCGAAGGGGTTAATTGTTGCCTGCGCTGTGCTGTATTGCTTCCTGCTCGCGCTGATACCAACGCTCCTCGTACTTCAGCGCTTCAAGGAATCGTTTAGCTTCTTTGCCTTCCAACAGGAGCCAGCCGCGGGGCACACCGTTGGATAGGTCGACGGTGGCCTTTAGGCCGGCCATCGTATCGACCAGGGTCATACAAGTTGCCCAGTCGTCGTCAGAATCGTCAATGATCCGGGTTAGAACGCACAGCTGAGCGGTATCAATCTCTCTCATCTTATCTGGCTGCCAAATATAGTGGAGGCCGAGGCCAAATACAAAGCGTGAAACCACGACAGCGGGTCAAACGTCGAGGTCGACGTTGAAATAACTTCGACGTTAACGTCAAACGTCAAAACGTTGAAAACGTCGGCAGTTTTAAACGTTGGATTTGATTCACGCATCGTAAGTTCGTCTGCACGAGCGACGCGAGCCAAGCCCTCGCCTGATTTTTCACGTTAACATGCGCCATTACGTTGCTGTTAAAATCTGTCGGAAAATTAAAACGACCACTGGTGTTTTCGACGTTATTTGCGAACTTTTTTAACCCTTTTGTGAATAAAACGTCGAAACGTCGAAACACATACCCCTACTAACCTCATAATGTCGTACATATGTATTCTCTATATATATTATAGGCTCGACGTTTCTGCGTTTCGACGTTTTCCCGGCGTTTGGCGCACCTCGTGGTCTGCTAAGTTTTGACACCTTCCTGGCCATTGCGGCGCTCGAACCGGTAAAGGAATTGCGTGTAGGCCTGATCCGTACTTGGGCGTCTAGCCTGTGTTGCCATGCGGTGTACGACGAACTGGTCAATCAATATGGTCTCACTTTTGCGGAATAGGCGACCCAGGAGTCTGCCGACGAGCATCGTGTGCTGATCGAAAGACATAGTCGCCTTTACCGCTGGTGCTAATGTGCCGCTTGCCAGGCACAGATCGACCAGTTCACTGGCGCTTAAAGCTTCGTCGAGCCGGTCCTCTTTTCGCAGCGCAATGGCAATCTTTCTCACCCAGCCTAACATCGGCTCAGTCATGCGGAGAACCTCCTCGGTATGCCCGTCCAGGAGCGGCGGCAGCTTGAAGATCTCCTGGATAATCCAATCCATCGTCTGCGCCCAGAGGACGAAATCGTGTCGATTTTCGTTTGAGCGCGGCCGTCCCGCACGATCCCACTCTTTGATGACGGCAAAGACTGCACCGAGATAGCGAAGCTGGTTTGCCTTGATGTGTTCAAGGAGAAATCCTTCCGGGTATCGCCGGTAAGCGAAACCGGAGCGCTTACAGATACGGGTGATAATGATCCGGTTGGCCAGATCGGCGGTTGAGTCCAGGCCGTTCGACGAGATTTGCCAATTCAGGTGCCCGGTGGGGACTTGCACTTCGCCCTGGTAGGGAACCCTCGCGGTTGCCATCCCGGCCCCACGCAGAGCGCTTTCGAATAATGGGGAGTCGAGTCTTCCCCTGAAATTTTCAAACAAGATGAACGGGCGGAACGAAATCAGCGCATTCGAGATCGATTCGTCCAAACTGCCGACTCCTCCTTCTCTCTGGTTGATAATTTTCGGGGTTTCTTTGTAGATGGCGCATGTGGTGCATTGCCGGTACGTTTTCCCGCTTTGGCTTAAGTCCGACTCACAGATGTCGGCCGGATAATCGCAATCAAGAAGCCGCCCGAAATGCAGCGCCGGACTTATGTGCATGGCGATAGCTCTGCCCTGGTCAGCCGAACTGG
>CAZMNG010000214.1:0-6812 GCA_964567505.1 uncultured Chthoniobacterales bacterium | reverse complement strand
AGCTTTGAAACGTTAGGCAGCATTCATACCGTGAAAACATATCTGACATTGCTCTTATTGAATCCGAATCGTCGAACAAGCACCAGTGGAGCGATTGTGACCCAGATCGTTAACCCGGCGGATCCTATGAACTTAGTCGACATGACGATTCCGAGACGCCAACCACCGGCTTGTTTGAACGCCTGTCTCAAACTAAACCGGCCTTCTTGCCGTGCAGCGTGTCTATCAGGTTCCCGAAGCACGATCCACATCCAAATTGCATTTAACATCGACAAGATTGCTGCAAACCAGAATGGCGCGATTACAGACCGCTGGCTTAGCACGCCACCAATCGCGGGACCCACAACCAACCCGATCCCATAAGATGCGCCGATCAGCGCGTTCCGGCTCGAACGCTTCTCGGGCGGTGTAATGTCGGCAATGTAAGCCGTGACGGTTCCGACGCTGGCACCGGCCACGCCGGCTAGAATTCGCGCCAGAAATAACGTCGCAAGCGACGTGGCAGCGGCCATCAGGACGTATCCAGTCGCCGATCCAATCAGGCTACAGAGCAGTACGGGCCTGCGCCCGTAGTGGTCGGAAAACCATCCCAGGGCGGGCGCTCCCAGAAACTGCATGAAGGAGAAAGACGCGAGCAGGAATCCAATTTGCCACTCGCTAGCGTGGAAACGATGGGCGTACAATGGCAGCACCGGTATAATCATGCCGAACCCGAGCAGATCGATAAAAACAATGGACAGAATACTGGCTAACGGTGATATCTGACGCCACACGCAATGCGAGATTAGTTCTTTGTGATCCTACATTCCAGATGTCGTTGAGGTGTTTTTTTGCTTCAATGGTGACTCCATCAGGCACCTCGGCTATTAAGCCGGACTCGTGGACCTTCGGTAAACGACTATAGTCGGTCGAGCGGTTGACTTTGAAACCGGGAATGCTATCACTGCCTGTAGAATCGCACAGGGTTGGTTCCCAAAAATCCCTTCGTAAGCAATGAGACCATGAGCGCTCTCGACGCTGATTCTGCCGATGAGTTGTCCGACGCCAAGTCGGCCGAGCTTTCTGGCACGCGATTCGATCTGGGCGCGCGCACCGGAACGCGGAACGAGATCGAGGAGGGCATAGCGACCTTTGCCTTTCAGAACGGGATATGCGTTGTGGTGGGGCAGATGGTAGCCTTTGCGATGCCGACTGCCGTCGTAGGTGCTTGGAGCGAATCGGACGCCCAGGCAGCAACGTTCGGCCACCCAACCAGTGATCCGATAGATATCGACGGAACGCGTGCTGCGCAAGAGTTCGAACATTTGACATATTTGTTCGGCGGAACGGCGAGTTACAGCCTGCCTCGCCTGGTTTGGGAAGCGTCGCTCGCAGGACAAGGAATGATCGGCGCGCCGCTTGGGCCGCCCCAGCCTGTCGGAAACAGAATCGGTCGATTTACGCCCCATGACCGAGGCGTCGTGCTCGAAGTGCAGGGCGCTCCGCCGCAACCTTTGTCGCAGGCCGTCTTTGACCTTTGGAAGGCTCAAGCCGATGCAGGCGGCACATTAGGTCCGCCTATAGGCTTTGCATTTCCCTCCTCGACCCTGGCGGGCGGCACGGTGTACCAATTCGCCGCAGGGACGATCTCGCTGGATGCCAGTGGAGTCGCCTTTTTGGGCCTGCCGGTTACAGCGGACCTGCAGCGATATTTTCTCCCGGAAGACGTGACTCAGCACCTTCTGCCTCATCAGCTGGGGGTGAAGGCAACGCCGTTCGTCGGCGGCGACGCCGCTTTGGCGGCGATGCAAGCTGACATCGCCAGCGCCAGAGGCGAAGACGATTTTATCTATCTCTTGAATTGGTATTGCGACGTCGACCTGGAACTGATCCCGGGGAGTGCAACGACCACGTTGCGCGCGATGTTGAGCGCGGCTGCCGCCAATGTACAAATTCGTGCCATGTTTTGGGCGGGCGCCGGTCCGCCGGTCACTGCCCCAGGCACGAAGCCCGTGATTCTAACGTATGAGGCCATTCTCAATCACTTTAAGGCGATCGTCACAAATCGTTCAGTCAACACAAGAGCGGCGCAGTGCATCTGGGGCCTCCCGGGCGACGCCGCCGCAATCCTGGATGATCGGCACACGGCCTTGGGCGTGCATCATCAGAAAGTTCTGGTCCTCGGCGTCGGAGGAAATCTGATTGCTTACGTTGGCGGCCTCGACTTCAGCCCTAATCGTCTGTTCAACATTCCGTCGAACCCGGGAACTCCGTTATTCGACATATCCGTGCGATTGGAGGGCGCAGGCGCGTGGCCGGCTCTTGATACGTTTGTACGACGTTGGCAGGCGCATCCTGCGCAGTCGGGCGCGCCTCTGCGGGGTGCCTCGGTTCCAATACCGCCTCCTGCCGGGGGCTCACTCGCGGTCCAGGTGACGCATACCTACGGCAAAGGCTACCCGTATCCTGCACCGGTGCAAACCGCGAGGACAGCTCGCGCCAGCGCCATCAACAATACGCGGCAGTTATTCTACATGGAGGATCAATATTGCGTGGGTACTCCACTGATGGGTGCCACCATCAGCGCTGTTCTGAGCGGCAATCAAAGTGTGACCGGGGTCATCGTTATTGCCCCGGACGCTATCGATGATATGCCAGATCTGCCGTATCGCCGGCGGGCCTTTCTGGCGCCAATCGTCGCCGCGTTCCCCGGCAGATTCCTGATCTTCGAACGGCTAGGGGGCGGCTCGCCCACCGGACCGACAGCGTATGTGCATTCAAAACTTTTAATCGTCGACGATCAGGCGGCGTTTATCGGATCGGTGAATTCGAATCGGCGTTCGTGGTCTCACGACAGCGAGGTCGATGCAACGATTGTCGACATGTCCGGACCCGGCGGAATCGTGCCGGGAACGCGGGGCTGGATCCGGGAGTTCCGATGCACAGTCTGGTCCCGTCATTTCAATCAGCCGGCGTCGTCGCTTGGGGATCCGTCGGCAGATCTGGCGATATGGCAAGGAATCAACAGCGGCACGGTCTCCGGCAGCTCAGTCCGTCCATACGATGTGAATGCCAACGTGCCCCGCTGGACGCCCTATGGAGTGCCGATTCCATCTTCAATGTTAGACAAACTCTGGGATACGCTTTTCGACCCGCGATAAGCAAATGGCGTGGTCAGGAGCGGCTTTTGTGAGCGCCGAAGGCCAATCCACATGAAAACATAGCAAAACTTATCTCCGCCGAGTTAGGTCCTGGTTACATCGTTGTCTAACTTAGTGTTGATCGTCCCTATACATTTCAGTTCCAGACAGATCTATTTGCGAAATTGCAGCTACGATACTAACCCGCCAAATCTGGCGTGATCCAAATTCAAGTAATTGCTTGACGGCGCGCGAGCCGGTGTGATTCGATCCGTCCTTGTGCATGAATTCGTTCTGCATAGATGGCGATGAGTACTGATTTTTTTGCGCGACTACAACAGCACGCCGTCGAGCGTCCGAACGATGTCGCGCTTCAACTCGTTCGCGGCAATCAGCGGCAGCCCCAGAGCTGGCAAACCCTCCTAGCCGAGATCGATGCGCTCGGCCGGTGCCTGCAACGTATCGGAGCTTCGCGAAAGGGCGCGCACGTGGCAATCCTAATGGAAGACTCTCCAAAGTGGGGAACCGCGTTCCTCGGTGCGTACAGCGCAGGCTGGGTAATCGTTCCGCTCGATCCATCCCGGGATAGCAGAACATTATCCCGAATTATTGCGCATGCCGAGTGCGAAGCGCTGATTTTCTCGGAGAAGTACGCCGCCGCCGCACGGGCGATCGCCGGCTCGAACAGCAGCCTCGCGCTTCTGGAAAGCGCAAGCGTTGATGGTGACGGATCCCTGCCACCGCGCGGGCCCTTGCCGCTGGTGAAGCGCGAATTAGACGATGATCTGGCGATTCTTTACACGGGTGGCGCAACAGGATCTCCGAAAGGCGTACGGCTGACCGAAGGGAGCCTGTTCCGGAGCATTTGGGACACGCTTGCGGTCTGTCCCATTACGGCGCGGGATCACCTACTCTCGATCATACCGCTGTTCCATTCGATGGGGCTTCTGGGGAGTCTGCTGGGTCCGCTTTACGTCGGAGCCAGGGTAACCTACTTCCATGATTACGATCCTGTCAGGCTATTGAGCGCGTTTCGTAACGAGGAAATTACCGCCTTTTCGTGCGCTCCTCAGTTCTATTACCTCCTGATCCGAAGAATTCGGGAACAGGGCGCGGGTCAATCGGCCATCCGGCGGATAGCATTTCACCGGCTGTTCGATCTATCGCGCTTTCTTCGCCGCTGGTTGAAAGTCCGTGCCGGGCGATGGCTGTTTCGCCCGATACATGATCGTTTCGGGCCAAAGTTCCGGTTTTTTTTTGTAGCAGGGGCTAGCTTCGCGCCGGAAGCCGCGGAAACATTGCTCGATCTCGGCTTCAATTTAGCTCAGTGTTATGGCATGACAGAGGCGGGGGTTGTCACCTTGGACCCGCCCGGCACGAATGGCGGCTCAACCTGCGGTCGCGCAGTCCCCCATGCGAAGATTCGCATCCACGACCCGGATCGAGACGGCATCGGCGAAATTCTCATTGCGAGCGAGCATCTTACACCCGGTTACTGGAAGGAGCCGCGGGCCACAGCAAAACTGATTCGCGACGGATGGCTGTGGAGCGGCGACCTCGGCTGCATTGACTCGTCCGGACGTCTGCGCGTGACCGGGCGCAGCAAAGACGTCATCGTCCTCCCGTCCGGGCGCAAGGCCTTTCCCGAACAGGTCGAGTATGAATTTCGCAAAGGAAGCGAGTTCATTAAGGAGGTATGCGTTATCGGCCGGACGTCCGCCGATGGAGTCAGCGAGCGCCTGCACGCGGTTGTCGTACCCGATTTTGAGCGTTTTCGCACCAAGGGCGTCGTGAATATTCAGGACCAAATCCGCTATGACATCGAGAATGCCACACGTGCGCTTCCGGCATATCAACACATCAACAGTCTCGAAATTCGCGAAAACCCCTTGCCTCGGACCTCGACAGGCAAGCTGAAACGATTTGAAGTTTTAGCAAGTTTCGAAGGTCGACCCAAGCGGACTGAATTCACGCCGGCGGACCACGCCGAACCCGCACTGTACGCACTCATCCGCCGTATCAAGACAGGCTGTGGACCGATCTCTCCGGAATCACACTTGGAGCTCGACCTTGGATTCGACTCCCTCGAACGTGTCGAGTTGTTCTCGAATATACGAGTCTCGCTGCGAATTGAGATATTGGATGAACAGGCCTCGCGCATTTTCACAGTCGGGGACCTGGCGCGAATTGCGGATGCAGCCGGGCAAGCCGGTGCTGAGCAGTGGGTAAGCTGGGAGGCAATTCTGCGAGCACCTCTTTCGGAAGAGCAGAGGCGGACCGCATCTCTGCGCTTGGCGCGTCGGCCCGTATTAGAGTTCACAATGTTCACGCTTTGCCGGCTGGCAGGCTTCGCGGCGAAGTTTCTGCTCAGGTTCAGCATCACGGGTATCGAGAATATCCCGCGGGAGTATCCGTTCGTTATCTGTGCAAATCACGCTAGCTACCTCGATGCTCTACTGATTGCTGCCGCCCTCCCCCTTCCGGCCTTCCGGAGGCTTTTTTTTATCGGCCGCGAGAAATATTTCCGCACAACGCTTCAGCGCTGGCTGTGTCGGCTAATGCGCGGGCTCCCGATCGACGCGGACAGCCTCGCACGCTCTGCGCTGCGGCTCGCCTCCGAGGGGTTAAAACAGGGCTTGGTCCTTTGCGTGTTTCCTGAGGGACACCGCTCTATCGACGGCTCGCTGCTTCCATTTCACAAGGGTCCAGCCATTTTGGCGATTGAAGGCGACGTCCCAATCGTCCCGGTCGGCATCATTGGCACCCAGAGGGTCTGGGGCAGGGCATCCCGCCGCATTCGCCTCAGCCCGGTTCACGTCCGGTTCGGGTCGCCAATTCGCCGGAACGGCAAAGCGAACTATGAAGAGCTTACCGTCCAGCTTCAGGCGACCGTCGGAGAGTTGATTAGGTTGCCGGCTGCATCGACACTGTCCAATGATCGTGCGCACGACAATGAAGTCGTGATCACGCCTCAAGACAGCTCTCCAAGCGATCCTCAAAGCACCCTTTGATACAAGTGCGCCACAGACCGGGCGTTATTAGGATTATTGGGGCGCTGCTTCCTCAATCTGGATCGGGGGGCGCCCTCTTCGACTGCTTTGCGGTCGCCGGCGTGACTGTGGAGCTCAGCCGCCCACTGCCTGATAGCGGTTGAGCCCGCGCTGCCAAAGCGTATTCGCAATAAGCCACATCAGCAGGACCCACACGAACTGGATCGCCAATCCTTCCCACAGCTGGGCGCCACGCACCTGCCCCATAAACACCGAAATCGGGAAGTATAACTCGTAAGGAAACGGCAAGTATTTCAAAATCGATTGAACCACCGGTGGCATGAACGCGAGGGGAAACATGTGCCCGCTCAGGAAGTACTCAAACGAATATACAATAAACACGACAGTCGATATCTCGAGCATCCAAAACGCGAACAGCGCGACGGAGTACGATATAAAGAATTGAATCAATGCAGCAAAAGCAACGCTAAGGACCGATAACAACCAGACCATCCAGGATGAAGGCCAGACTAAATAGCGCTGGAAAATTGCAAAAAGAACCAGGACAACCGGAAGCGTTACGACAGAGTAGAGCAATCGATTGCTAGCGAACAGCGCGAATCGATAAATGCGATAGTTGATCGGCTTGATTAGAAATGCGTTCATCTGGCCGTCCCGGATGTCCGCGACCACCTGCCACTCA
>CAZMNG010000213.1:0-6821 GCA_964567505.1 uncultured Chthoniobacterales bacterium | reverse complement strand
TGCCGAAGCAGAACGGCTATCAGCACGACACACGGCAGAGGGCGGACATCGAAGCATGGACATCCTGCACGTGGCGACGGCGCTCTCGATGGGTGCAAGGGAGTTTCTGAGTTTCGATCGAAATCAAACCAGACTGGCGAGCGCGGAAGGGCTGACAGTGAAGCCTTGAGGGTTAGAAAAGCGTCTTTGGTTTCAGACCTGAGGTTTGGTCTCTTTCTGATTTTGGCGATCTCTAATCTGGGCTAGCCCGCAAAAATCACCCGCTGAGAGGAGCGACGAGCACATTGCGCGCTAGAAAGCTCTTAAACAGACGCTCCGCGTCTGTTTAAGAGTCTGAATTAGAATGAATGAATTGAACAAACTGTTTTTAAATTCTTGTTCCCAAAAAGCAGCGGAGTCTATCTGCGGACGATGGATGCGACCCGCGCACGCCCAGCTGATGCCGCGACGCAGTAAAGGAGCATACGCGTCTCGCGTGTAGGCCTGCCGAAGTAGAGGCAGGCTCGCGCCCAGTAGTAAGCCAACCGCAATCCGCCCATGTCCACTCATACCCGCACAGAGCTCAACTCGTCGCATTTACACGCGAGACGCGTATGCTCCCCTACGCCGAGACGCTCAGACCGAGGTTGAAAATCAACGCGTCATTCCGGATTGAAGCCATTCCATTTGCTATAGTTGAGAATCCATCTTGCGCAGGAGCGGTGAAACGGGTCAGTCAAAAATGGCAGTAATCCGACGATCCTGTGCTGGTCTATTCTATCCCATGCTCGACGCTATCCACTGAATCCCAATATTCTGTCCGGCCCCAGGAGTTCCGACGAACACCCATGTGATGTCCGTCGTAGTAATGCTAGATATCAGCCAAAACCCAGTTTGTTCTATCGTTCCATCCGATCGACTCCAGACAATACTTGGCTTTTGGCTTCCAGCTTCGTTTTTGGGAAACGTGAAAACAACCGTAGGGTTTGCTGACAGACCAGCGCCATTAGCCGAAATCTGGATGTTTCCCATAGCAAAGCTGCCGGCAGGAACCAAGGATGCCGTATCCCCCCATCCCGACGACAGTGTGAACTCAGCAAGTGACACGGCAGACGAATTCCCGAAGTTCAGCGTAGGAAACGTAGCAGAAGTCCCAGCAGTCACATCGGCGCTGATATTGGTCCCCGCGCTGCCTTTGATTGCTGTATGAAATTGCCCCGCAATATATATGGTGTCGTTTACGCCGCTGTCAATCCACGCATCCGACCCAGCAACATCTGGTTCCCAAATAGTAATATCGGAACATGTCTTATCAATCGTAAAAATGTTCGTTGGCAGCGTTGCCGATGTCGGTGCATTTGCTCTGAAAACGTTAACGAATATTCCAGTGGCGCCATCGTCGAATACGAGATAGGTGCTAAGGACATTACTATCAGGACCGCAAATCGCATATGAACCATTCACAGCGCAGCTTTTCGCCCCATGAAAATAATAAAAATATCCCGGATACGCAGCATTACGATATTCCTGCACTTCAGACCCGCACCCGTTCAAGCATACACTCTCGGCCCCGTGTAAGTAATACCCAACGCCATTGCTGTCCGATGCGCAATTGTTGAATGAAGAATATGCCGACCTGACATAATAACCCGCTTTATAGTTGCCGTCTGCATAGCAGGTGTCGAGGTTAAGAGAAGTTCCGCCGTCACCACCCCCCGGAGCAGGCATATCATTGAACCCTTGGCCACAACCAGTCATGATAATCTGACGAAAAGCGCTGACAATGACGTCATTTACTTGTATAGCGTCTCCGGCAAACGCTTGTATCTCGATATTTCCTATAGCGATCCAATCTGCGCCGGGAGAAATGAAGGCCACGCCGTTCCAATTTAGGCTGGCGACGCCAGTGTCGGTAATTGACGTATCCGGAGCAGTAAGATTGGCTTGGAATTGCGTGTCGCTCAGACCTGACGCCAGAACGGAAACGATTTTGTCGTTAACCGTAGTATAACTTTTACCGGCGAAGCCCTGCAGGAGTATCTCCTGTCCCGCTTCGAAACCATTCGTCGCCGTGAATGTCGCAACGTTGGAAGTGATGCTCCACGCTGTAACTGTAGCAGGAATCTGAAACCCCGGCCCAAGAATCGTAAATCCCTGGGTGGGAGCTCCGCCCAAACTAAACCAGGATGGAACATTTGGAACCGAGAGAAAATTGCCTGTCAGGGAAGACGTACAAACAAAGAACGTTTCTCTGGCACCATCTCCAATAATTGATTGGAGGTCCGTGGAAGCACTCAAAGTCGAACTAATTATATACACGTCACCCGGACAATAAAGAACTCCGTTTCCTACAGTACAGTCATTCTGAGCGTTGTTGAACGCTATAGTATCATCCTGAGAGGGATCCCACCAGGCAACTGCTGCCTTGGAGACAGGGTTCAGCGCAATTGTCGCCAGCTCGACATGAGTTGAATCTATAAATGTTGCTATGGTCGTATATAAATTGGCGCCATTATTGCCAGCGCCTATCACAACAATGTTCTTGCCAACGTCGGCATTGGTAAAACTAGGAGCTGAATGTTGATTCGGCCTAAGGCTTAACTCTGAAGTACCGCTCGAGATGCTGGCTAACCTAAGGCCAGCTTTTCCGGTTCTTGGAACACTGACATAGTCTTGGATGTTGATCATGTTGCTCACCTCAATCAATTAGCTGGCCTGTTTGCCAGATGACATGATAATTGGCGATCCATCGGGTTTCGACGTGGGTACCGTCGAGGAAAACCCTCAGCCGCTCTCCACTTTCGCTGATAACGCCGTTCATATCGGTTCCCCAAAAATGCCAAGATCCACATCGATATTTTCGGTGGGTTGGATATCAGTCGGCTGCAGATTGTTGACAATAAATGCGGCCTGCGTGGCTATCTTCCCGGGAAGTGAAAGTTTTATAGCGCTAACCCTACCGCTGATTTCCAATATTGACAGTATTTTGCCCTCACCCGATCGGGTAATTTTTACATGCGGCTGTATCCTCTAAAATTCTTCAAGGAAAAGCGGTTGCAAGCCAACCAAGTCTCTGGATTTGCTCGAAGTCTCTTCCTCCAGGGCAAGTTATCGTTTTCGGTCTTCAATCGTAATCGTCCTCGAACTCGTCCGAGCTCTGTAATTGCCTGGCAAGGCAAGAATTTAGCTGAAGCTATTATGGCCGCCTCTCGCCCGATTTTCGCCGACACATCCACACGCCGATGCAACTCTCGACGAGGCAATGGATTATCCCAAACAGCGCCGGACTTAGCGCTTTTCCGGCCAGACCCTTAACTTCCGTCACTGTAAGGCGCGCATTGACACGAACGTTCTCGTGTACCGCGCCGACGCGAGAGTTCCGGCCGAACAGGATTGGGATTTGTGGAGCTGCGTCGAGCGAATGGCATTGCGGCAGGCAGATCTCAGGCGTAAGATTGTCTTACCGTGCAAACCAAGATTTCCACGAAAGGTCAGGTCGTTCTTCCGAGTCCGATCCGGCTCAAACTTGGACTTCGGGCGGGTGATCCGCTCGACGTCAAAGTCGAGGGGGACCGGATTGTGCTGACCCCCAGCAAAGCGCACTTGCGAAAAGTACGCATAATTGACGATCCAGTCACCGGTCTTCCGGTTCTTACGGCGGGTCACGATGCAGTTCGCCTCACGAGTAAGCAAGTCGAAGACATCCTGGCAGCCTTTCCATGAGATACCTGCTGGACGTCAACACGCTCGTTGCGCTGGGCTTCTTGGAGCACCAGTTCCACAACCGGGTGACGAACTGGATTAACGACCTGACTTCGGAGAGCATCCCGGAAGTCGCGTCGTGCTCGATTACAGAACTCGGCTTTATCAGGGTCCTCGTCCAAGCACCTCAATACGATATTTCAGTTGAGCAAGCCCGTAACTTGCTTACGCGGCTCAAGGTGAATAAAACGCTCAAGTTCACGTTCGTCGTGGACGATCAGGAAGTCGCGAAACTTCCGGCCTGGGTCAAAACTGCGAAGCAGACCACTGACGGTCATCTGGTCCAAGTGGCCAAGGCACATGGAGCGATCCTAGCCACGCTCGACAGAAAAATTCCCACCGCCCTCGTCATTCCGCCCACACCTGAGGACGAGACTACGCCTTGAAAAACAGCCTACGACATGCGGTTGCAACGGATCGCCGCGACGCCTCGGATGGGCGGAGACATGGGAACCCGTCAGAATCGCGGATAGCGGCTCTAGGTTCCGCCAGGAGAAAATTTGAGACAACTTCGTCCTTGTTTTGACAAGAAAATCATCCGTGCTACCTGTGAAACCCAGTCGATTTTTGAGAGACGATGAATTTATTTTTGAGGCAAAATTGCGAAGCAGTGCTGTTCTGGAGCGTTCCAAGCTGCTATTCCATTGCTGCTCACGAATATTTGCATCTTAGAGTTTAATTTGTAAGTGGCTTATTACAAGCGATTTAAGGCTAGGTAGCTCAGTTGGCAGAGCAGAGGACTGAAAATCCTCGTGTCGGCGGTTCGATTCCGCCCCTAGCCACCACTTCAATCTTCCTCGTAATTTTTTCTGAAACAGGGACATACGAAGAGAAATCAGCGATGGGGTGGCGTAGCAAATTTTCCCCACGGACTACCCGTCGACAGGGCTAGACGACCTCAAATTTATACGCAAATTATACGCGGGATTTCGGCCGATCCGGATTTCATGTAAAAGGCCAGATTTTGAGCGGAGGCAGAAATGGATCCGAGGGGATCTCTGCTGTCGTCAATCGCTTGGTATTGAGCTTCGTTTCTTCATTCAGCCAAGCGCGGATCTGCCAATAATCCACGTTGTCGCGACGGCGTACAACAGCGCGGAGTTGATTCCCAATCACTAGGCCAATGCGTGAAACCTCGTGACCATCAGGTGCTTCCCACCAAAAAACCTGCAGCCACCTCGCCTCCGAATCCTCAAGAAGCTGCCGTAAGATTTTGCGCGAATCCTCACCGGACCCAACAGCCAAATCGTCTATAAAAAAATCTTCAACATCGGGAATGAAGTGTGTGCGCAGCCGCTCTTCCCACGATCGAAAGCGCTCCAGAATCTTGTGGTAATGCAAAAATCGTTCCCCCGAAAACCGTCGTTTGGGAACCGCCTTTGTAATGACCAGAGAGGGGGCGTCCCGATGAAATTCCATGGTACGACAAAAAAGGTGGAGTGCAGACGAGTCGGATTTCGACGAAAACTGCAGAGCTACATGTTTGATTGCTCCCCGAAAACGCTGCTTCAGCTCAGCGTTGTTCGCGCATGAGCCTATGGTATCGCCAGTCAGTTCAAGGCATGCCTTAAGAAAAACGTCGTAGCTCCACAAGGACCTTCGCCTCCGCGCCAGCGCTTCGATCGGCCGATTTGCTGGAATTAGGTTCGGACTTGCCCGGGTGGAGGCCAATCGTATTTTTGGGGTGAGTTTTCGCTGCCCATGCACCATGCGAAGCTTTACCGGAAATTGCTCCTCTTTAGCGCTCATTTAGACCAGAAGGCCACAAAGCAGATTGCCCCCGAAGGCTCCCCGACGACCAGTTATTCGCAGCTCAGACCTCCTCATCTGCTGTAGCGAATTGAACTGCTCACGACTGATGATCGCCGGAGGCAGGTACAAACGTTCGTGGCCGAGGATCTTGCACACGGTGGCCTGTGGCCATTGTTTCGCTCCTCCCCAGGTGGGAAAGCGCGCCTCGGTCAGCCCCTGCGCGATTTGCCGGTCCGACCAACCGGCCAAAGATTTTCCGATCATGTACTGGACGGCCTCGGCCCGCTCGAGGTTCAGGCTAACTTCTCCGGCTCGCCGTATCAGCCAGCTGGGTAACCGTCGGGGAATCGCGGAAGGTTGCATTGGCGCTCTCTGTTATCAGGAAATCGTGTTCACTTGGGTCACTATTGACACTAAAACGTCAACTTAACATTACGACGACAATTCCGACCTGTTAAATGCCCTAGCGTGAGGAACGCTCGGCTCATCTACGTGGAACCGCTCTTGGTTTCGCGCGAGGGGGCAATCGTGCGTTCGGGCGGGTTAACCGCAGCAGTAAAACGCGGGATATTCCACCGCCTCGTTGTCCCGGCATACCAAGCCCCCGGCAAGAGAACTCTTTACCGGCTATCGGCGGTTGATGCGTTCATTGATGACTACATCTGCACCGGACGCATAAATCACCCGCAATTTCTCCTCCCAAGCGAAGCCAAGGCTAACCATGGAACAAAAAAAACAAGAGAATATTGAGGAAACTCTCTTTGAGTTAGACCGGATTTCCGGGCAGATCCGGATAACTGCTCAAGAAACCTTAAGCACCGACTCATATCGGGACCTCACCGTCGAGTCTCCGTCGCAAAAGCCTGACGGCAAGACAAAGAAGGCACCCCTCCCAAACACATGGCGAGTCAGTGTCGACGCGAGTGTCCATTTGGCGGCGCGTCAAATTTGCCAGGCGTGTCATGCGGACACTTCCCATTATCTGACGCTGGCAGCCTCGTTCGTTCTACGTGATATCGACGAGTTGGTCTTCGCGCAGATAAACGATGGGCTTTTTCCGAAGCCCGTTAATAACAAGGCGCTGAATAGGATCCCGGTGGCTCGGCAGCTTCTTGTGCACGCGATAGACCGTGCACGAGCCACACCGGAGGGTCAGAGTCCATCGATCTATATCCTCGAACGCATTGCAAACCGAATTGCCGAGCAGCGCCTAAGCCAGCATCTCGTATATGAAGTCAAAAAACTCATTGTCGAAGATCGCGCAAGACAATGTCCGATTTAGCGACAGAGGCTGAGGCTAGGATTCTGATTAGCAGGGATCTCGCGCT
>CAZMNG010000212.1:0-6838 GCA_964567505.1 uncultured Chthoniobacterales bacterium | reverse complement strand
CGCGAATAGGGACGCTCCGTAACGAAGGACGGGCTGCATTTCGTCTGCAACCACATCCGGTTTGTAAATTTCCAGGTAATTGATGCGTCGGCCGGCTTTGTTCGGCTTGAGCCCTTTGTCGATTGATCTTCTCAAGGCGAGCGGAGGATCTCCCTCGGCACCCATGTTTCCGCTGTTGCGTACGCAGGAAGTGCGCAGTTGAAAACCGGTGATAATTCGTCCGTTATAGCTGATCACAAGACCGGTGCCGTGCGGTCCCCGACCGGGCCCTGGGTTCCCATCGAGATTGCTATACTGAAGTACAAACCGGCGTCCTAAGAGGCTTATTGCCTGGTCGAGAATTGCGCGCCTGGTGCGCAGGTGCTCCTGACGATCGATTTTGCCCTGGTCATTAATATTCAGTCCAAATCCCAGTGACAATGAAATGTACTGACCAGGAAAGTTGATGGCGTAAAATTGGAACACCTGTTTCCACACGTCGATATATTTTCTCGGGGTATAACCGGCGGTGAGCCAGGTCTTCAAATCCTTCGCCGAGGGTGGCAACGAAAACTCTGCAGAAACCGATGTTGGTCCGGCGGCGGCGGCGACACTGAAAGCAGGAGACTTTCCGTATTTGTCGCTCAGCAGTTTCAGGAATTCGAACCAACGGTTAAGGTAAACCCTATCCCAAGGCATCGGAAGCCTCTCAACTGTGCCTTTGCCTGGTCCATATTGTATCGGGAACATCTCAGTCTTCACGCCTTCCAGCGCCCACGGAGGCGAGAAAAAGCCGGGGAAAATGAGGAGTTGTACCCATTTCTTCGCGGGTTCGGCCGCAGCGAACAGTTGATCCAGCTTTGACCAATCAGGTTTCCCTTGAACCGGTTCGATGTCGCGCCATCTGATCTGGAGCGCGACACCGCTAATGGATGGATTATCCAGTGCGCGCAGATCCAATGGTTGATCCGCTTGCGGCTTGTTCTCTATCACCACGACGAGTCCGTTTGGCACAGAGTGATCGGTTGGCGCCGACGATTGTCCGGGTTCAGCCATCGTAGCAGCCGGAAATTGTAGCAAGGCGCTGGTTACAATTATTACGGCAAGCGTTGCAGATCGTCGATGCATCAGGGTCTATGCCTCCTCAGGGTAGCCGCCGAGAGTGTATCTTGTCATTGCTAAGGTCGACGACGCGCGAGCAGTATTTTAGCTCGGATGCGTCTTGAAAGAATTCGGGTCGGTTACTGTCGCTCGTTGCGGTTACAAACGCAACCGGCTCGGGTCGGGTGGCGAACCTTGGAGTTGGCTTCGGTCTTTTAGCTTTTCTATGATCTTCCAAGAATGATCAGGCAAGCTGTCCCGGGCGACGTATCTAAGTGTGTTCCGCTGATTATGCAGGCGATCGGTCAGATCGCGTTCGTTTTAACAGGAGCGACCGATGAACGGGAGATCGCCTCCATCTTGGGCGGCTTTATTGTCCAGGAGAAGACACGGATAAGCTATCAAAATGCACTCGTGCTGGAGAAAGAAGGGGACCTGGTCGGGCTGGCTATCCTGTACGACGGCGCAGAAGCGCGCGAGCTGGATGAACCGCTCGAGCGTGCGGCGGCCAGCAAGTCGGGTAACGCAAATTATCGCATCCCCACCGAACCGGAATCGTCAGAGTTCTACCTGGATACCGTCAGCGTGAGTCCGCGTTGCCAAGGGAAAGGTTACGGTCGCAAATTGATTGAGGCCGGGTGCGATCGGGCTCGAAAGCTCGGCCACGAGCGGATCGCCTTACTGGTCGAGGTCGACAACGCAGCCGCCAAACGGCTTTACGAGCGACTCGGCTTCCGGGCGGACTTCACGAAGTGGATCGCGGGAGAGGATTATGTTCATATGGTGCGAAGCCTTTGAAGGTATCGACCCAATGGATTTTGTTCCCTATTAACTTAGCGGTTCCAATTAAGTCACCGGTGCTCCCATTTCTCGGATTGAATCCGGTGATCTCAAAATTAACTTCTCCGTTTTGCTCGTCGACCCAGAGTGTGCGCTGCCAGTTGGTGCTATAGGTTCCGGTAATGCCAGGTGAAGCCACCGTTCTCAGGGACGACTTCAGATTGCAGGGTGGCGTACTCGCCGTTGTCGCGAAATTCATAGATCTCAACCGATTCGCTGTCTTCTCCACTTTTTTGATAGATTAACTCGCCGTTGTTTCCTCGGGCGTAGTAGCGTAACGTCGCCGGTTCGTCCGTCGACGCCTCAGAGAAGGCGGCGTTCGCTAAATAGGCAGCAAATATTAACAGTACCCAAAGCCGTCTGTCGTTGATCATCTCCTAGATTAACCCATCCGCCCAAAAATCGCACAAGCCACAGATTTCACAGATTAAGGAAAGAGCGGCCACAGATTTCACAGATTTCAAAAGGGGAAAGCCACAGATTACACAGAGGGGATCACGGGTCGGGTCCGTGACAGGGAAATGATTCCCGGCGAGTAACGGGTTTGTCGTGGTTTCGCTTTTTGAGCCGCGATTTTTAAAAACAGAGTTCTCAACCCCGCTGCTTCTCTCGACACACGCCCCTGGCTCCCCTTCTATCATTTGTGGGAAACTGTGTAAATTGCGCCGCAGATTACGCAGACTTCCACACGCGATGCGAGAAATTCGCGTCAGGAGCCGTGCTGCCGTTTTGGATTTGCGCGTATAAGATGTCCACGTGCCGCGAACCGTTTCCGGCTCCCAGGTCCTCCGGTTTTCATGCTGTCTGTGGAATCTGTGAAATCTGTGGCTCGTCTTTTCTGCAATCTGTGAAATCTGTGGCCGATCTTTGCGAGTGGGGTTGGTTACGATAGGTTTCTGGATGCGACCGATTAAAGACCAGACGATCTTGATCACCGGTGCGACGAGCGGCCTCGGCAGGGAGCTTGGGGAAGCTCTGGCGAAGCAAGGCGCAACGCTTCTGTTGCATGGACGGGACGTCGAACGCGGGCTGGAAACTGTTCGGCAGATCAAGGAGACAACAGGCAACGATAGGATCGAGTTTTTTTGCGCAGATTTTTCTTCTCTAGTGGAAGTGGACGAACTGGCACGGTCGGTGATGTCCCGCGTGACTCGACTCGACGTTCTGGTGAATAATGCAGGCGTCGGATTTGGCAAAGACGCTTCCAAGCGAGAGATCAGCCGGGACGGATATGAACTTCGTTTTGCGGTGAACTATCTTGCATATGACCCGAGGGTGCGGCTACGATTGGCGACGTTGACGGAGAAACTCCTAGCGCCAAAGGGGGTGGGATCCCATGCTCCGGCGCCAATTCAAGAGAATTCTTAGTTAGTTAGTCCCAGTCGTCATAACGGTGGCCACCGGTCGGCCCAGGGACGCGCTGATTCGTATGCTGCGGCCAATGCGCAAAGCAGATCGTCTCGGCCGGGCGCAGCGACCAGTTGGAATCCGATCGGCAACCCGCTCGTCGACGGCGTGCTTGGAATACTAATCCCAGGGCAACCGGCCATGTTAGCGAAAGCGGTGAAGATCGCGTGACCTCTCGGCCCGGCCTGTTCCCCGGCAATTATGTTCGGGAACGGCTGTTGAGCGGGCCAGGGCAGAGCGGCAGCCGTCGGTGTCATGATCAGGTCGTAGCGCTTGAAAAAGATCGACAGTGTTCGCTGCAGCTTGCTTACCGCATCCAGGGCGGCAAACAATTCTGTCCCCTTACGGACCATCCCATTGAGCGCCAGCTCTTCAATCGCACCGGTCAATTTACCCGCCCAATCGTGATGGAATTGCAACAACCAGGCGAGGCCCACCTGGCTGATAACCGGCCAGGCCTGGTTCATAGGCTCCAGATCGAACGGGGCTCTGCCTTCCTCCACGATGTGACCGAGCTCAGCCAAAACTCGCGCCGAGTTTGCTACCGCCGCCGAAATTTCAATGTCCACCGGTGAGAAGCCAAAACGGGAAACATAGAGGATTTTACACTTGGTTGCCGGAGCTAAATCAAATGGCTGATCGATCAACGCGTTCGAGGCCGGGTCCCGAACATCATGGTCGCTGATGGCTCGCATCACGAGCACGAGATCCGGCACTGTCCGTGCAACCGGACCGATCGTTTCGAAATCAAGCAGGATCGCGGGAAATCCGTCGCAGCGCGGAACCCGACCTCGGGAAGGCTTGAGTCCAACAAGGCCGGTATGCGACGCCGGACGCCGAATCGATCCGCCCCCATCGGTTCCGATGGCGATCGGACCGAGACCGGCGGAGACAGCGGCCACGGCACCGCCGCTTGACCCTCCTGGCGTGAGCGACAATTGCCATGGGTTTCGTGTCGGCCCGAACAGAATATTGTCGGTGTACCCCTGCAAGGCGAACTCAGGGCAATTCGTTTTGCCGATTACAACGGCTCCGGCGCTCCGTAATCGTGCGACCGGCAGTTCGTCTCCAACCGGAACGAAATCGGCATAGAGCCTGCTCCCCCATGTCGTCCGAAGCCCGAGCACCGGGATGTTATCCTTCACAGTGATCGGTACACCGTCCAATGGGCCGATCGCCTTACCCTCTTTCCAGCGATTTTCGCTCGCTTTGGCCGCGGTGCGGGCACCATCCAGGTCGAGTGTCACAATGGCATTGATCAGCGGATTGACTTCTTCGATCCGATCGAAAACCGCGTCAATGATCTCGACGGGCGACCAGTCGCCACGTGCGTAGCCGTTCGACAGCTCAGTTGCAGACTTTTGCCAAAGCTCAGTAGTCATTTGGGAAAGACGATAACGAGTGCAGAGACAAAATGTGCACACACGACCCTATGGGAATACGCTCGAACAACGAGCACAATTATGAGCAAATATAAGGACGAGGACGATTAGATCATTCAATTACGAGTACGATTTTGGAAAACAAGACGCCCTACGCGTCCCGAAGGATTAATGGGCCAGGCGGTAGTGCGAATGACTGCAGTGCTTTGATCTCGACTGCGTCGCGGCCGCGGACGGAGGTCACGGGAATGATTCCATGATTGAGTATGACGTCGGCGGCCCGTTCGCTTAACCACGCTTCGGCGCACGGTTTTGCTTCTGTTTCACCGCCAACCGTCAAGGTGTGGACGGGCAGCCCGAAGACCTGGCCGCCGCCCCGTGTGTCAAAATCCCAGCTTTCCGCCGCGAAAGCATCCGCGAGCAAGTAACCGCAGAGAATGGACGGATTACCCCACAGGTAAGATTCGTGTTCGGAGTGAGCAAGCACCTCTTGAAACTCGAATGCTTCAATTGGATCGGTATTCGGGCCGTATGGTTGGCGAAGCAGGAAACGGGGTGTGAGTAATCCGATATGAGAAGATTGAGGCAACCGGCGCAATGCCTCAAACTCGCGGAGTACCGGAGCCCAATCATCCGGATCCGGTTGGGAACCAAAAGAACGACAGCCGACCATCTGTGGACTTGCACCGGTCACAAAGGAGGTGTGAAGGGTCACCATCAGTGATCCGAGTGCTTCCAGCAGAGGTTGGTCGTCCGGTCCGACGGTAAACATCCCCAGTACAATCGCGGGACCGATCTGTTCCAGCTGCTTGAAAATCACAGTCTTAGTTAAATCGCCGGCCGAGATTTGCGCTGCCAGCTCAGCTTTGGAGATGTCGATCAGATAGAGTCCGATCTGATCACCGATCTCCCGAATCAAAAAATCGATTCCGCGCCAGGCAGCTTCAAGGGCTTGAAAACCGGGATCGTGCAACAGCTCTCTAAGGCGACCCGACAGCGTGTTTTCGATCTGTTGGACAAGGTCGGATTGTTCGATCGTTGCGCCGGGAACGATGTTCGCCGTGGCGATCTGCTTGATCAAGTGTTCAACCGTTGAGGCGGCGGGTGTGCCCCCAGGTTTCGGGGCGTCGGATTTTCCAAGAAGCCTCGTCAGCAGGTCCTCGGTCGTCTCAGCCGGAATCGCCGGTAACGGCGTTTTTCCTGTTACAGGCGGACTCGGCCTAAGTACCGCATAGGCCTCTGTAACGGCTGCCTCGGCAAGTGTCGGATCGAGCAGCTTGCCGCGCAGATCGAACAGTTCCGAGAGAGGGGCAATCCGAGGGATCAGCTGATCAGGATGAAAGTCCTCCAGGCGGCCGAACTGAAGAGGTGCATCTTCCCGTTCCGATTCCGCCGGGGTCAATCGAAGCGCCACATCGAGTCTTCTGAAGACGGTTTCGAAATTATCGCAATTGATCCGCACCGGTATCCCAGGGGCCAAAGAAGTGTTTCCGGATCGTGTTGTTCGTCCGCTGAAATCTCCAAGGATCGCGATTGGAAAGAAATCATCGTCTGAATTCTGGACCGGATCCCGGGCGGATTGAAACGAAAGGTCAACCCTCAAGTGACTCTCCTTAGTTGATTGAGGCATAGGTTCCTAATCAACAATGTAGTCTTCTCGCCAAGATCGCAATGGACGCAGCGTTATTCCGTTTGAATCGAACACGTGAACAAAGCGGCGATCGACCCGAATTTCTGTTGAAATAACAATTCTGGCAGATGTTGCCTTTTTGGTGGCGCTGGCGCGCGACTTTGCTCGCTCCGGCGTTTTCCGTTCTACGTTAGCCGGGGGGCAGCAAAGGATTGGCGTCGGGCTGTCTGCGATTGGCGTCTCGCCTCAGGCCCGCGATCAAACCAGAGAGAAAGCCTGGGAATATTAATCTCGCTATCGTCGCTCCGGTCTTCGCAGCCGGAGAGGCCAGACGCGAATTCGAGACTCGGAATCGGACGCTTTCTCCGAACTTGACGCACTATGGCGCAATTTGCGAACATCGTTGCATATGAAGATGCCCCCCGGGTTTTTTCTATTGCTCTCCCTTGGCACGGTCGGTATCGCTCAGGCGCGACAGCCCGATTTCGGACCGAACGTG
>CAZMNG010000211.1:0-6865 GCA_964567505.1 uncultured Chthoniobacterales bacterium | reverse complement strand
ATGCACGGCTCTAGAGCAGCTTCCGCCGCAGAGACAGATGGGAGCTGAGTGAGGAACCCTAAATCGCCCAACGCGGCGAGAACACCACTGCTGCCGACAATTTTTAGAAATGAACGGCGAGGAATCATGGACCCTCCGGCTGCATATGCGGACGTACTTTAGCACACGCCAAGAATTCGAGCGAGAGCGACCCGCGCCTGGAGCAGGCGAACTGAATGCAGAGCTCCGCATTTAGTTCGCCTGCACCGCGTAGGGTCCGGTGCGAAGTGTTGACACCCCGAGACCAACGATGAGACATTCGTTTGTTCTGCTTGAGTGGCACGGTAAATCGTACCATCGTGGAAGCCTCATTGATGATTTGAAATCCGACACTCGAGAACGGTTCTGTAGCTGACAATCGGTTTAAATCACTTATCTCCATGAAGCTTTACGTCGGAAATCTTTCCTTTGACATAACGGAACGCACATTGAGGGAACTCTTTGAGCCGTTCGGCACTGTTTCTGAAGTCAAACTTATTATGGATCGCGAAACCGGCCAGTCGCGCGGCTTTGGGTTCGTTACGATGGGCAATCTCTCGGAAGGTAACGCGGCAATCAAGAGTCTCAATGGGAAAGACAAGGCCGGCCGCAAACTCACGGTAAACGAGGCTCGCCCAAAAGATGATCGTGGCGGGCGCCCTTCTCCTGGGTCGCGTCGCTAATTTCCATAAATTAAAAGGCGAAACTTTTTGCGGCCTTGGTGGATGAGATCTGCCGTTTATCGTCGCGACAGGCATGTTTGGATTTTATGCCGCGAGCATCGCTGGTGGCCTGCTCTCAAGCGCTTCCGCAGTCGGGCGCCGGCCCTCGGCTCCCAGCCGCCCGACAACGGGAATGTGCACCGTGTTCCAAGACACGACCGGGTTGTGCAACCAGCGCCGTTCCCTCCGCCTGCTCAATCCATGGGTCGAAGCCCTCATTGAGCAGACGATTAGGGCCCATTATCTGAGCCGTCAACGGCCCCGCATCCGGGCCTTGGTTGGCGAGATTGCCCTGATTCCTGATTTGCGAGACGGAATAACTTCCCGCGCCCACTTTCCGTACCATCAACCGCCGTTGCGCGTTTTCTAACAGTGGTGCTCGACGTACCGCTGACGGATTGATAGTCAGAGCTTCGTTGAACCTTTGGACTGGATCTACAACCGAAAGAAACCTCGAAGAAAGTAGTGTGGAAGCAAATCAGCCTTAAGCTCGGCACGACGTAACAGCCGTCATTGGTGGGAGGCCGATCACGCGAAGAGCTCGCCCAGCTCGATCCTGATATCTGGCCATGCTTCTGGGCTGATCCAATCGCTGAGCGTCTGGCGCCTATACTGTGGAGCGACGAAGCAGTGCACCTGCCTGGCTTTGAGGTCTACAACCCAGTATTCCCGGATCTCGGCCGCTTTGTAGAGCGCTAGCTTTTCGCCTAAGTCGAATGCAAGGCTCGACTCGCTGATCTCGATGACTAGGGAAATATCCGCCGCACCGGGATGTTGTCCGCGCCAAAGACCTGGTCGGTACAACACTAGATCAGGCTGTGGCTGGCTTAGGCCCAGGTTGATCGGGTACTGGACGCGTACGCGGTACCGATCGCCTGCTTGCTGCTGAAAAATTTGGGAAAGATGGTCGCCGACGTTGGCGTGATACGGCCCTATGGGTTCCATGTCTGTGATGATGCCGTCAAGCAGTTCGGTCCGTTGACCTAGCAGACCGAGTTCACCGAGCTCGTAATATTGGTCGAGGCTGAAACGGTGGAGCTTGGGCTGTTGGATTGCGCTCATCGCTAAATTGTGGGTCACTTGATGCTGTCTTTTTTCCCTCCGATGGCCTCCTCTTTCATCGCGTTCATGGAGCCAGAGCGATCAAGGACAAAGCCCATTTCGCATAAGTTTGTGTTCAAAGATTTTTTCTCCGAGCCTGTCCGTTGCTTCTAGAATCCTCCGAAACCGACGTCTTGGTATTGTCGGGTAAAACGCCGTTTAATGGTTTCTTCCACAAGTCTTTTAACACGTCCTGCCACTCTTCCCCGCTCATGACACGCCGGGTGAATTTCATCAGTGCCAGGATGGTGACCCACAGTACGGCGATCCCGATGCTAAAACCTAAAAATACTTCGATGATTTGGAACATAACACTTCCCCGGTCTTTAAGATTATTTCAAAAGGGTGGAACCTGTCGGCTTTCACCAGGGCTCGAACGCCGTCACTGATCACCCGATTACGGTACCATAATCATTTAGGAAAGCAATACGCGCTTCCGGTCGATCATGCGCGCGCTCTTTATACGCCAGGGGCTGTCTTATCCTCTTTCAACCATTGCCGTAATGCCCCTTCGATAACACGACTTCGATCCAGCCTTCGCAGTTTAGCGACTGTGTCGACCGCGGAAATCACTTCACTATCCAAACGAATTTTAACTGCAGAACGGCCCGGTTGTATCGGAGGACGCCCGGCGCCGGGGCGCGGACCTCCCGGCCTGCTTTTCTTTTTGGTGGCAACCTTGGCTTTGCCCTGTTTTGGAGGCGGCATCCTTGAAAATGGTACTGAAACGCAGAAACAAGAGCAATACCGGCCACAAGCAAACGATGTCCGTTGGGAGCGACGCTCACTTCGAACGCATGCTAAAGGACTTTATCGATCGCGTGGCCGGCCATTCGTCGAGCGTCTTTGGTTTCAAATTTTCCAAGCATAATGACCCCTTCCGTGACAGAATGACGGACATGACCACCTTAGCGAAGAAGTGCAAGTCAACCGTAATCCCGGGGCTTCGCTATCGAAATGCCATGGCAATGATCGAATGGTTGTGCATGGCCTTCGGGTTTGAGAAGCAGGCCGTTTATGCTGGTCCTGACGGCGTAGTGATGCATTCTCAGCTCAGAATTTGTTGCAGAAGCCATCTGAAAATGTACGATTCATAAGCGCCTCTTGTTTTTGGATTTGTGACATGCGCATTGGCTACGCTCGCGTCTCGACCGATGATCAGACACTCGATCTGCAACGGGATGCACTTAAACGTGCGAAGTGCCGTCAGATCTACGAGGAGCACGCTAGCGGCAAAACGGCTATTCGCCCGGAACTGGATGCTTGTCTTAAATCGCTGCGTAAAGGTGACACTCTGGTCGTTTGGCGACTGGACCGACTTGGTCGCAGTCTAGGTGATCTCATCCATCTCACAACCGAACTTCGGCCTCGCGGTGTCAATTTCGAGTCACTGACCGAAAAAATTGAGACCGGCTCGTCGACAGGAAAGCTCATCTTTCATGTGTTCGCTTCGCTAGCTGAATTTGAGCGCAATCTCATTCGTGAACGCACGATGGCCGGCCTTAGAGCTGCTCGCGCGCGCGGCCGGAATGGGGGTCGGCCCAGGAAGCTTAAGACCAAAGATATCCAGGCAATCAAGGGAGATCTAAGAGGCCGAAAATGACAGAAACAATCGGCGACGAAACCTTGGAATGGACATGCCTAAAAAGCAGATGGAGGGTTTGGGGAGCGAGAAGAGGAAATATCTCAGGTGGTTGCTGGCACAATCGGTTGCGCCGAAGACGAAGATTGAAAGTGTTATCACAGACGACGCTGTTGCTATGCTCGGCGAAAAGCTCTCCACGCCGCTGCAGTTCGAATACTATCTGACGCGCGCCCTGGAAGAAGCGTACAAGGTTGGCCAGAAACCGGTAGGCGCAGATATGATCGAAAATGTGCTCGCCAAGGATATTAACGCGCTGGAATCAAGGCTGACCCGGCAGGGTTACAACGCGAAGGTCTTGGCAGAGCTTCTCAACGCGAAACCGCGCGAGATCAAATCATTCCTGAGCGGCCAACTTGCCCCAGGCCGGACCCAGGAGTTGCAGAGTGAACTGCTGGCAGCGGGAATTCCGCTTTAACTATTCTCATCTAATGTGGCACCCAGTAATTCGGATCGTTTTATTTATTAGCTTGGTTTTGGTTGCCAGCGGCGGCACGGCGAGAAGCCAGCAAGCTTCTGGCTCACCGGCGAAACCGACTCCGGCGTCCACACCCATTCCACTAGCCAAAGTACCGTTGGAAGCGCAGTCCGCGCTTGCCTCTCTCCAAGAGATCGAGGCGAACGTGTCTGGGGATCAGTCAAGCGCGGACGGCATCGCCCGCTCTGTCTCAGTCCTGACAAGCGAAATCGATGCAAGAATCGCTGACGACGGGAGGGTCCTGACGACGAGTCTGCCCCTCGACCTGCTTTACAGGCTCAAGCGTACCTTGGAAAGTTTTGGCGTTCGTTTGTTGGTATCGGCTCGCGAGCTGTCACGGCACGCCGCAAGTCTGGAAGAGCAACTCGCGCGTCTGGATCAATTGAGCAAGACCTGGCAGGCAACGCTCCAATCGGCGAAACAGCCCGAAACGCCCCCACTGGTCTTGCAGAGCGTGCAGAGTGTCGTCAACTCCATTGAGCGGACGCGACAGAAGGCCGAATCCGGCCAAGACCGTGTTTTGACGTTGCAGAGCCGCCTTTCCGAGGAGGAAGCCCGTATACGAACAGCTCTGTCTTCAATTGAGCAGGCAGAAGCCCGGGCATTGCAAAATATTTTTGTCAGAGATAGCCCACCCATCTGGAGCCTTGAGACCAGTCTGGGCACAGAGTGGGAGAAGCACAGCGGCGAGTCGTTTTCTTCACAACTGAACGCATCCACCGCGTTCACTAAACGACTCCCGTTTACCTTCCTGATCCACGCTCTGTTCATTGTGCTGATGGCTGCCGCGCTTCACTGGATGCGGCGCCGGATACGAAAATTAGCGGAAGAAAAACCGGATCTGCAGCGCGCTCTGCCAATCCTCGATCTCCCCGTCTCAACTGCCTGCGCGCTTTCTATTCTGATCATCCTATCAATCTATGCGCAAGCTCCCCGCTTGATTCTTGCAATCATGGAAGCCGCAACGCTTATCCCAGCCGCAGTGATTCTTCGGCGGCTACTGGAACGTAATTCGTATCCAATCCTCAATGCGATAGTCATCATATATTTCGTTGCTCAACTCCGAATACTGGCCGCGTCTCTACCGGTGTTGGCCAGGTTCATATTTCTCGGCCAAGTACTGGGCGTGACTATCTTTCTTGTCTGGGTGCTTCGGAACTGGCGACTACCGGTAGAAGCTGCTGAAACCCAAGGCCGCGTTTGGCGAACAATCCGAGCGATCGCCAAAATCGGGCTTATTCTTTTGCCGGCGGCGTTCCTCGCAAATATTTTCGGATACGTCAACTTGGCGAACCTTTTGGGAATCGTTTTTCTCAGGAGTGTTTACGTCGCGGCCGTGCTCTATACCGCCATTCGCATCATCGAAGGATTGATTATTATTGCCCTGCAGGTCCGACCACTTGGCTCGTTGCGGGTCATTAGTCTGCATCGGCCAATGCTCCAACGGCGGACGTGCCGCGTACTCGAGTTTTTGGCTTTTTTGTTCTGGTTGAACCTGCTGCTGGACTTTTTCGGTCTACGAACTCCGTTGATCGCGACGACTGAAGCGGCGCTGAACGCGAACCTCGCAGTCGGCTCCTTCAACATTACTCTGGGCGGCATCCTGGCATTCCTGATCACGGTTTGGGCTTCCTTTCTGGTCTCGAAATTTTTGCGTTTTGTGCTGGAAGAAGACGTCTATCACCATTTGCGTCTCGCCGCCGGAATTCCGTACGCGATCTCTACGATGCTTCACTATGTCATCCTGCTCATAGGCTTCTTCGTCGCCTTGGGTGCGCTCGGGATTGATCTGACAAAGGTTACAATCCTGGCCGGGGCATTCAGCGTGGGAGTCGGATTTGGACTACAAAACGTAATCAATAATTTTGTGTCCGGGCTGATTCTGCTTTTTGGACGTCCGATTAAAGTAGGTGACGTCATCGAGGTAGGTGGCAACGTAGGAGAGGTCAGCCGCATCGGCATCCGGGCCAGTGTCATTCGCACCGCGGACGGTTCGGAAGTCATCGTGCCGAATGGATCGCTCATCTCGAGTCAAGTGACTAACTGGACCTTTTCGGATCGCAAGCGCGCGGTCGAAGTCTCCATCAACGTGGTTGGAGGCGCCGATCACCAACGCGTGATCAAATTGTTGAAAACTACTGCCGCTGCTCAACCTGGTGTGGCAAAAGAACCATCGCCGCAGGTTTACCTAACCAACTTCAGCGCCGGTACGGTAACCTTTCAACTTCGAGCTTGGACGGATCGCAATGAGGAGTGGGCTCAGCTGCGAAGTGATCTTTGGGTGGCTGTGAACGATGCGTTGGCCCGCGAGAAGATTGCGATCGCATGATGCCGTTGAAGCGGCAGGAATCCCGCTTTAGCTATTACGTGATCGCCCCGAGGATCGTCGCAGCTATTCAAGATCGGATCGACTCAAAGGCTATTTACGCGAGGATTCTCGACGAGATGATCCTGCCCTCTGTTGACGCAATTCGGCAGCGTAAATGCGACGATGCTTTCGAATTGTACCGCACCGAAAGTAACCGGCTCATTAGAAAGTCGGAATCGATCGTGTAGTGGTTCGAGCCGAAGTAGGTCGGCACGGAATTCCGGACAGTGAAATTTGGCCCGTGGAAATACTGCGGCTGGAGAATTACGCTGGCGTTGAGCGTTTCGGCAACGGCTCGTAGGCGACAGGCGCTGCGGCGGCGTCTGGCGACGGCGCCTGAACCTGGGCGTGTAGCGGCGGCGTGGTGGCCAGGATGGTGGCTATGAGTAGGAGGATGCAGGTTGCTTTCATGGGCGGATGCGGAGGAACAAGAGCCCGCTACCGAAAAAGACCGTGGCAAAGAAGCGGTCTTCAAGCTCACCCAGGCGGTCGCGCAGCACGCCGATGAACCATAAAAATGCAATGCCGGCGAATGG
>CAZMNG010000210.1:0-6872 GCA_964567505.1 uncultured Chthoniobacterales bacterium | reverse complement strand
TACCTCTTGTTAAATTACGTTTTCCTGTTGACGACGCCTAAACCGGCTCTCTCCGGCAAGCTCGAGGTAGGCCTCCTCGCAGGCGAAGCGGTATTTGGTCCGGTAGGCGGAAAAATCGTCAGCGCACTCATTAGCATCGGCCTGATCGCAACCATCAGCGCCATGGCCTGGATTGGTCCAAGAATCACGAAACGGATGGCTGAAGATTTGCCGAAACTGCGGCTGCTTGGAAAAACATCGGCAAAAGGCACTCCCTACGCTGCCTCGATCCTGCAGTTGGCCATCATCACGCTGCTCGTGGCCACCGGAACCTTTCAGACGGTCCTGATTTACACCCAGTTCAGCTTGTTGCTCTGCTCGTTCCTGACCGTTTTGGGCCTGATCGTACTTCGAATCCGCGAACCCGGACTGGAGCGACCTTACAAAGTCTGGGGATACCCGGTCACGCCGATTCTTTTTCTCGCCGTCACGCTGCACATGCTGGTCTACGTGATCCACGATAAGCCCACAGAATCGCTCCTTGGCCTGATCACTGTCATCGCAGGCTTGATTATCTATTTTCTCGCAAAAGAGCCGGCGCCGAACCCCGCTCAAAACCATTGAATCAGGTCGATTAAGCAACAATGACCCATTACCACTGGCTCGCCATCGGAACTATATCAGTCCTGTTCTACGGGGCGGCAACGCCGCTTGTGGCTGAAGAACCCGCAGCGACCCCGGTAGCAGAGACCCAATCCGCTCAGGAATCGCAGCCTGTCGCGCAGCCGGCGGCAACACCACCTGGCACTCTGCCTGCCCCACCCCCTGCGGTGGCACCGCCGGCCGCAGGCGCGACTGTAAGCTCTCCCGTAAACGATGCCGCGCGATACCTCGCCGGCATGCCGGTCTCACCGGGATCACCAATCGCCGCGCTGACTCAGGATCCTGGCTGGCAGGCCCACGCACGCGCGATGAACCAGGCTTTCGCGCAGCTCGAACGACGTCAACTCAGCAATATCCGGATCTTCAGAACGGAATACATCGCCCCGGCCACGCAGCACAACCATGCCTGCGTTTACCTTTTCAGCGGACCCGATTTCCTCTACGCCGACGCGATGTTCTCCGACTGTACGACCTATGTTCTTCAGGGCCTCGAATCGGTGGACCCTCTCCCCAACCTGTCGACTCTGCCAGCCGCCACGCTCTCCGGCACATTGCAGAACATCGAAGCCTCTCTGAACACGATTCTGAGCTTCAGCTTCTTCAAGACCAAAGATATGCGCGAAGACCTCCAGAAATCGGAATTGAAGGGCGTCCTTCCGGCGATTTCTGTGTTCATGGCCAGGACCGGAAAGTTCGTCGAGAACATCGAGTATATCTCGCTTGATAAGGTCGGCAATCTGGTCCCGGGATTTCAGGGGGCGACGCGCGGTGCGAAGGTGACGTTCTCCGATCCCGCAACCGGAGCGGAAAAGACTCTTTACTATTTCACTTCGGACCTTTCCGATGAGGCAATGAAGCGGAACTCCGGTTTGCTCCGCTTTTGCCAAACTCTCGGACCGGCGAACAGTTTACTGAAAGCCGCTTCCTACCTGCTCCATTCCGGTGGTTTCGATACGGTCAGGAATTTTCTTCTTCAAGATAGCGCCGCCATACTCCAAGACGATTCCGGCATTCCGGTCCGCTATTTCACACCCGATCACTGGACGTTGCGATTCTTCGGCACCTACAGCGGCCCGATCGACCTGTTTAAGCAGTACAATCAACCCGAGCTGCGGCAGTTCTATGCAGTCAGTTCGCCTGAACCGCTGACATTCGGGTTCGGTTACCGGTGGAACAGCCGTATGTCAACTTTGTTCCTGGCGGTAAAAATGTAGATAGAGAATCACATCACTCGTGTCCTGTCCCTGTCCTGTCCCCGAAATAAGAGGTACCTCTTATTTCGGGGACAGGACACTACCCCGCGACGAGCTCGTCGAGTCGGCCTTTGCGCGATTTTTGCGGGCCAGGTTCGCCAAAAATCAGCCGAAGGAAGGCCGCGTCCGAGAACCGGCGGTTGTCTACACCTTGCCGGACAATGACCAGTTTCATCGACGGTACGATAAACATCCGCTGATAGCCCGAACCAATCGCCGCAATCATGTCGCGCGGCGCCTCCCTGCAAAGACAATTTCCCCTCCAAACCTGACGCTCCCACGGAATCTCCAGCATCTGCTCGACGTCAACCTCGCGAGCATCGTCTGCCGGGTGATTTAGCCAGAAACCCATTCCAAACATCGGGTTGATTCTGGTGCCTCGAAAACATTCGGCCAGAAGATCAGACCGGACGATCTGATGGCCGCGGTATTTCCCGCGAGCCAAAATAAGCTCTCCCAGCTGCTCCCATTGACGCGCCGAAAGACGAAATCCGCTGGCAAGCAGAGGGTTCCCCTTGCGATCCTCGCGAAAGTCGACTCCGACTATCCCGAGAGGGCGCAGGACCCGCCTGGACAAGTATTGTTCAGGCGTCGTTTTCCGCGAGGCAAGTTTTCGTCTGAACAGCTCGCTGAATATCTGGAGCTGGCTCGGTCCATACATAAACGACGTGCCGGGCGGTTCGACCGCCGGTCGCCCGACGCTGTACCCGTTGCGATCCCCGATCGTCCGCCCGTGAAGCGCGAAGACCGGTTCAATCCCAGCCGTGAAGTTCAGCAGATCCCGGATACGGATATGCGATTTGTCCGGATCCCCTTGCCACTCGGTAATCGTGTTTTGGACCGGTTCGTCGAAATCCAAAATCCCGTCCTGGACCGCAGCCGCAGCCGCAACGCACCAAAAACCTTTGGTTCCGCTGAAAATTTGCACCACGAGGTCGGCGGCATCGCCGTTCGCGTAGCTCTCGTACAGCACATGCCCGTCCTGGACGACCAGGAATGAAAGGCCGCCCCGTGCTTTAGAGTACTTGGAAGCGGCACTCAGAGAAGCTGAGTCCAAATCACTTCCAGTTGCGTTACGAACAAAAGATGGCATCGCCATGCTGACCATTAACAATAGAAAAAAAGCAGGCTGTCGCATTCGATGCCTCACACCTCTAGCGTCGGAGAATCAAAAATCAAGTCTGCCATGCCGGTGTTGTCACTCTCTGGGTGTCTTGTCCCCGTGTCATTTCGGGGACAGGACACTAGCGACCGGGAGATCAAAATAGAATTCCGTCCGTTTGCTCAGTTCGCTCAAGACTCCGATCCGTCCATCGTGCGCCTGAACGATTTGGCGGGCAATCGAAAGACCGAGTCCGGCCCCTTCCCCCTTGTGCATCGGGCCTCGATAGAACTTGTCGAACACCCTCGCTTGCTCTTGCTCAGTCACGCCGGGACCGGAATTGATCACACTGAACCGCACAAATTCATTGTTCAACGTTCGCGCCGCCAGAACTATCTCTGTGTTCCGGTAGCTGTACTTGAACGCATTGGACAGAAAATTGGAGAACACGAGCGCTATCCGGTCAAGGTCCGCAAACACCTGCGGTAGCGCATCAGGAGCGTCCATTTTGAACGGGTGTAACGCCGAAGCCGCCTGGTCGCAAAATCCATCGTAAATCTCTTCAACCAGCCGCTTGGCCGGAGTCGGTTTCAGATCGAGCTGTGACTTTCCACTTTCCATCCGCGCTAAGTCAAGAATGCTATTGAGCGTCTTAAGAAGTCGCTCACAATCATTGCGGGCAGTGGTAACAATCTCTTCCTGCGGTGCAGTCAAGTCGCCGACGCTTTTTTCCAGCAGCAGATGAAGCACAAGTCTGATCGCGGTCAGCGGCGTTCGGATTTCGTGACTCAGCGTCGAGAGCAGGTCCGACTTCATTTCGTCCAGCCACCGGAACCTGGTCACGTCGACGAGCATCACGGCCCGGCCAAATGCAGTCCCGTCCTCCAGTACAATAGGGAAAATCCGCGGAAGAAAAAAAACCTCCTGCTCGTCGATCCGGAAAAGGAGTGCCTGTTTTAGATCGTCCAAACGATAGTCCGGCCCTGTCACCGCAGCCGCCGCCAGATGCTTGCGCACCTGACTCGGCATTGAATCCTTCGACCGCAACGAATCGATCAATCGTTTCGCCGCAGGATTGGTCCGGGTGACCTCGTCGTGTTCGCCAAGGATGAATAGCGGATAGGGCAGCGTCGTCATCATCGCGCGAATGACCTCGTTCAACTCGATGAATTTGCGGTCAGTCTCCCGATAAAAATTCCGGAGTTCCTCCGCCATCTCGTTGAATTCCTTGGTCAATTCCCCTAGCTCGTCGCCGGCTTCCACCCGGAGCGATTGTGCGAAATCGCGCGACCGAAGTTCCCGGATCGATCGTGTGAGGTTTCTGATCGGCGTGATGATGGAGTGCCCGAGCCGCGCGTAGGTGAGTACGAAGACGATCACCGCACTAAGCATCGCGATGACAAGCAGCCGGATCGAATCGGTCCCTTTTTGTTCGGCGGCCCTGTTAGCGACGAACATCTGCTGCTCGTTGTGATCGAGTATTTTCTCGCTAAGATTCGTAATCGTTAACGTCAGACTGGGGATCTGCTGCCTGATCTGCCCAATGCGCGGGTCGCCGACACCCCCCTGCTTGAAGCATGCGAAAATATCCCGGTAGACTTGAACATACGCGGAGCAGGCTGCTTTCAGTTGAACGACCACGGTTCGCTCCTCTTGCGTTTTCGCATTTCGGTCCAGCTTCGGCAGGAGCGCATTAAACTGATGTTCGACGTCATCCAGCGTTTGCGTTTGGTCCAGCGGCGGGTATGGCCGTTCGCCACGCGTGTAAAACGTGTTCACACGCGCAGTGGCAGTCCGCATGTAGTGGCAGACTTTGATGCTGTCGTAGTTGTCGCGAAGAACCTTGTCGACTGCTTTGCCAAGATCGTTAAAAAGCCATACGCCGTAGGTCCCAACCAGCAGAAGGATAATCAACGTGCCTAGCAGGCCAAGGGTAAGCTTCCAGCGCAACATCGGACAGCAGACTAGAGCTTCTAGAGCTTCAACCGTTTTCTCTTGCGATAAAGCGTTGCAGGATCAATTCCCAAAGTTTTTGCAGCAGAGTCCAGGCTCGACGCTCGTTGCAGGATTCGCCGAATATGCACCTCTTCGAGCTGGTCCAGCGTAATCTCAGATCCAACCGCAGCGTCGGTTACTTCACCATTCAACGATTCCTCCGGCAAAAAATCCTCTTCGATCGTATCGGAATGCGCGAGGATCGCGGCCCGCTCAATCGTGTTTCTGAGTTCCCGGAGGTTGCCTCGCCACGGGTGCGCGCGCAGGCGTCGCATCGCCGCATCGGAAAATTTCAGCCCCGGTCTTAGCAGCTGGCCGGCAAAAAATTGCAAAAATCGCTGCGCAAGCGTCTCAAGGTCCTGAACTCGTTCCCGCAATGGCGGGATTGTGACAGAGATCACATCAAGCCGATAGTAAAGATCCTCGCGGAATGTTCCCTTCCGCACGCACTCCTTGAGATCCTTGTTTGTAGCCGCAATGACTCGCGTGTTGGCCGTGCGAATCTTGTTTTCTCCAACCCTTTCGTACTCGCGCTCCTGGAGTAACCGAAGAAGTTTCGGCTGGATCTCCAGCGGTAGCTCCCCGATTTCGTCCAGGAAAAGGATTCCCGCTTCCGCCCCGGCCACTTTGCCCCAGGTATCACGCACCGCACCCGTGAAAGCCCCTTTCACATGCCCAAACAACTCGCTTTCGAGAAGTTCCCGCGACAAGCTAGGGCAATTCACGGTAACGAAAGGCCCTTCCTTGCTATTGCTCCGCCGGTGAACCTCTCGGGCAAGGACACTCTTGCCCGTGCCGCTTTCCCCCAACAACAGAATCGCAGCCTGAGTGGGCGCAGCCCGAAAAAGGATGTCCATCGCACCGGCCATTCGCGGATCGGCGGAGTGCAGTTCGATGCGCGGGTTCTGCAGACTGATCTGCTGCTGCAAATCATCGATTTTCGATTCGAGCTGACGCTGTTTTTCGACCCGGCCAATGATCTGTCGCAAATGTTCAGGAGTGAACGGTTTCTCCAGATAGTCGAACGCCCCACGACGCATCGCGGCAACCGCAGATGCAATGGACGCGTACGCAGTGAACACCACCACCGGCAGTTTCGGGTATTGGCGTTTGATTTGTTCCAGGACGTCAAGCCCATCTTCATCGCCCAGTCGGAGGTCTAGAAATGCAAGGTCATAAGCATCTTCGTCTAGCTTCAGAACAGCCACCTGGCCGCTATCGGCTGTGTCCGCCTGGTGACCCGCAGCCTGGATCGCCACCATCGTCGAAGTGCGGATCGACTTCTCGTCGTCGGTAATTAAAACGCGCATATTTCGGGGCTCATTTCAGCAATCTTTGCGCCGACCCGGATGCGAAGCTCGCCAATCGGCTCCGGGAGTGGATCACCGAGCAGAACAACCTAATAATAAAAGCCACCACAACGTTGCAATATGCACGAATCTCCACCCAGGCATGGCAGAGTGCAAATCTGTTGCTGGCGCGTCCGGTGTTCCCGCACAACTCTCGACGTGCGGAATCAACCGTCCGTTGCCTCCTTACTCCTTCAGGCGCACCGAAACATTGGTTGCCTTAACGAGTGCAAATACCTCATCGCCTGGTTTGAGTCCCATTTGCTCCACGGAACTGGTAGTGATCACCGAGGCGATCTCGCCGAGTGTTGTTTCAATGATCACTTCGCTCAGCACCTTATCGGAAAGGATCCTTTTGACAGTTCCGGGCAGCTCATTGCGAATACTTTGTTGCATAGCAGACGCACTCTGCACTGCGATTGCAGACAGCGCAAAAGCAAAACCGGCTAGTGTCCTGTAACTCCCCTTGACTGGGCCGGGCGCGCACCGGAGAGAATCTTGTGATCACGCATCTTGACTTCCGAGGATGGA
>CAZMNG010000209.1:0-6877 GCA_964567505.1 uncultured Chthoniobacterales bacterium | reverse complement strand
ATTACGATCTGGAAGCTATCTATTCCGGAAAACCGGAGTCCGTGGATCGGCATTCGACCGCGCGATTGAGCTTCGGCAGCGAACCCGCTCCCACCAAAGCCATGGCGAGGCGCAACTCTTCGATGATCAGCGAGAGACACCGTGCGACCCCATCCGCCCCGCCTACCGCCAAAGCGTACAGGTATGGACGGCCGATCAGGATCGCATTGGCGCCGCGAGCCAGGGCTTTGAGCGCGTCGGTACCGCGCCGGATTCCGCCATCAACAAACAGAGGAGTCCGGCCGGCGACCTGCTGCACAATGTCCGGCAAAGCCTCGATAGTCGGGATCACTGTGTCGAGGTTGCGTCCGCCATGGTTCGAAACGATGATCCCGTCGACCCCCGCTTGTACCGCCAATTCTGCATCAGCCGGATGCAGAATGCCCTTTAGCAACAGCTTGCTTTTGACCTCCGAGCGCAACCAGTCCACGTCGGTCCATGTCATCGCACTGTGCCGTCCGGGGTCCGACGCGACCCGCAAGCGGGCGGCGTGAGGCAAGGCAACGTCTGCCGGAACGCTGAATCCGGCTCGCAGTTGGCGAGGCCGGAACCCGAGCACAGGCGTGTCGACCGTCACGCAAATCGCTTCGCACCCCGCCGCTTCAACGCGCGCAATCGAGTCGCTGGTAAAACCCCGGTCGCCCTGGACATAAATCTGGAACCAGCAACGAGCTCCCGGTATCGCCATGATCTGCTCGATCGACACCGTCCCGTTTGAGCTGAGAACAAACGGCAAACCGTGACGGATGGCGCCTTGGACGGACGCAAGCTCGCCCTCAGGGTGCATAAGCCGTTGGTAGGCGGCCGGCGCCAGCAGAACCGGTGCAGGAAGATGCCTGCCAAACAATTCCTGCCCCAATTCGACGGGTGCTGCGGATCGCAGCACGCGCGGTCGAAGAAAAATCTTTTGATAGCTGTCCTCGTTGGCGCGAATGGAGTGCTCGTCGCCGGCACCGCCCGCAATGTACTCGTAAACTGCCTGAGGCAACCGCTCGCGGGCCTCGGGCTCGAATTCGTGTAACGCTAGAAACCGTTCCATGTTGCCACCATCTTTTGCCAGCATCGCCTCGTAGTCACGATCATCCTGTTTCATGAACTCGCCTTTCCCAGGGTTAACTATGCACATGAAACCGTTTGGGTGCCAAGAGATCACCCCGATCTCCCGATCTCTAAGGGTCGCATCTAAAGATTCAAGATTTATATGGCAAATCTTGAATCTTTAGATGCGACCCTGTGCTACGAGCTCCTCACAGGCGCTCGCGGGACGCGCTCTTCGCGGGTCGGATCAGAAAGTCCTGCCGGACAACATCGGGAGTATTCGAATTCGAAAATGCATGTTAGGATTTCCGGCGTGACTGCTTAAATGTAACGCCCCTCGACGAACCCGAGTGTGACGACTGAGCAATATGACGCAGGAGGATCCGGATCTGACCTTGGTTCAGGCGTTGAAAGTTGGCCAGGATCACGCACTGAACGCCTTGATGGATCGGCACCGGGAGGGGGTGTTCCGGTTTGTCTTGCGTTATGTACGCAACGAAGCGGACGCGCTGGAGTTGGCCACGGAGACGTTTGTTCGAGCCTATTTCAACATCGGAAAATTCCGGCCTGCGGCCAAGTTTGCGACCTGGTTGTACCAGATCGCTTTGAATCTCTGCCGCGATCACCTGAAAAGCCGAGCTCACCAGTATTCCCTCCAGACCGTATCCTTTGACGCGCCTGCTCAGGAGGGTGGAGACGCAAGTTATCTCCCTGCGACGGAGTACGGGCCAGACGAAAAAGCGGATCGCCGCGAGGAATTCGCCGCCCTCGAAAAATCGATCAGTGAACTGCCCGAAGAGCTCAAAGTCGCTTTTATATTAACCGCCTTGGAAGATCGACCCCAGGCAGAAGCTGCGCAACTGCTCGGCGTCTCGCTGAAGGCGGTCGGGATGCGCGTTTATCGTGCGCGCAAACTGCTTTTAGAGAAAATGAGCAAAATGGGTTTCTAAATCCGTTATACGGTCCCGGTCTTCCTGCGATTGTGCCTCTTGATCGCGAAGCTCGGCATTCTCGATGACGTTCACACCGCTCTTGCTCACGATTGTACCGCTGACAGTCACAATCTTTGCGGCGTACGGGGCCAACTCGGCATTCAGCGACTCGTGCATCGGACCTGGTTGAGCGCTCGGCGCCAACTGCTTGCCGATCAGAACGTAGATTGTCCCGTCCCTCGCTTTGAGCCCGACAGGCAGGCCACTGGCGATACACATCGATGCGCAAGCAGCGTGGGCCGGTCCGCACGCCCCGTTGTCAAAGTAACAAGCAACGTCGATCACTTCTCCGGTAACCGATGCAGCCAGTCTGGTCTCCGCCGGACTGGCTCCTACACTGACCGTTATTCGTCCCAAAGCCCACCCCATCAGGACTGCAAGAACGAGTCCTGCTGCGGCCCATTGCGGCGTCGCCACTGCAGCAAGTAACGCCTTGAGCCAGTTCTCTCGTCTGGAACGCGATGCGTTCTCCCTGCTTTGAACCTTCGACCAAACCGTTGCATTAAAGTCGCCAGGCAGACCGGGTCGCGGACGATTCGCCAAAGCCTTAAGGTCCTCGTCTAAGCGTGATTCATTCATTTTGCGTTCTTGAACACCGTAGGAAGCATTCTGGAGTCCACACCCCCTTTGCCCATTAAACGAGAGAAAATCCGTAATCCCTCAACATTTTCCCAAATTTTTTTGATCCTGTTACTGTGAAACATCGAGAAAGCGGACAGGCTTTTCGTAAATCGCCAGAACGATGCAGCCGGCATCGCTCCGTACTTTGTGCCGAGTCCCTGGCGCATTGATAACCACGCTTCCTGCGTTGAATGTCCCGGTTTCATCCGCTTGCGAACCGGATAGAACAACGATGTGCTCGTATCCCGAGTGTTCATGCATCGGCACCTCACCTGCTTCGCGATACCGAAGCAGGGCCGCCGCCGGTCCGTTGGTCCCATCGCCGTAAAGCCGCCAAATCTCGACCCCTCTTTTATACGGAGTCCACGGGATTTCTTCCTGATGATCGGCGATGCGAAAAAGATCCGTGATATGAAGTGGGATTGTCATTGAAAACTGCCGCGCGTCCATTGAGTTTGGTGGGGGTATCGAGGTTCGCCCTGATAGTGGTGCGGTTTTAGCCGAGAAGGCGGCTTGCCGTTATCTCAATGGCTTGCCATCTTTTCTCCGACTAACTGTCGATCGATCTCGGCCATCGGTGCGGAGTACACAATCTTTCCGGCCGCCATCACCACGAGCCGATCCGAAAGCGCGAGCAGTTCGTCCAGATCCTCGCTTATGAGCAATATTGCCACATCGCGGTTGCGCGCTTCGAGGAGCTGGGAATGAATGAATTCAACTGCACCAAAGTCCAGGCCCATGCATGGATTGGCGATAATGAGAATCTTTGCGGTCCCCGGACCAAGGTCACGGGCCAAAACCGCCCGCTGAACGTTACCGCCCGACAGGTTTGCCATCGGCGTTGTCTCGTCGCGGGTCCGTACATTGAATTTCGTGATCCATTGTCGCCCGTTCTCGCGAATCTGCCGGCGCCTAAGCCACCAGCGTTTCCATGCCAAGGGAGGACGGTCGAACGTCCGGAGCACGAAATTTTCGGAGATACTCATTTGCGGCGCGCACGCACTCCGCAATGGTTCCTCCGGCAAGACGTAAATGTGATGGTCCAGTATTTCTTTGCGGGTCATCCGAAAACGCCTGCCTCTGACTCGGATTTCGCCTCCGGTTGCGGTACGCTGTCCGCCCAGGACCTCGACAAGTTCTCGCTGTCCGTTGCCGGATACACCGGCAACGCCGACGATCTCTCCCGCGCGAACCGACAGATCGAGCCCGGCAAACGCACGGACACCGTTGTCCCGATTCGCTTCGAGTCCTGTGATCTTCAAAAGCGGCGAGCCTGATTCCTGTGCTTTCTTTTCGATCATTTTTCCCGATGGCTGTTCTCCGATCATCATCTTTGCAAGGTCCCCGGTTGTGAGATCCTTGACCTTGCCTCGGCCAGTGACCTTTCCCTTCCGGAGAACGGTGACTTCGTCGCAGTAAGTCGTCACCTCACGGAATTTATGAGTGATGATCAGTACGCTGAGCTGTCTTGCGTCAACCATCCGATGCAGCATCCCAAGCACTTCGTCCGCTTCGACCGGTGTGAGAACCGAAGTAGGCTCGTCCAGGATTAAGATCCTGCTGTTAAGATAAAGTTGCTTCAATATCTCGACCTTCTGCTTTTGGCCGGCGGCAAGGTCGGAAATCTTGGCATGCAAATCGATTTTGAACGGTGCTGTGACTAGAAATTTGCCTAATTTTTTGCGTTCGGAGGACCAGTTGATGACATGCGGCAGATCTGGCCGCGCCAAAAGAAGATTCTCTGCCACCGTCATAGCGGGAACGACGGTAAAATGCTGGTACACCATCCCGATACCGAGCTTATGAGCGTCGTACGGGCTACGGATTTGGCGGACAGTTTCTCCGACCAGGATGTCGCCATCATCCGCGAGGTGATAACCCATGATGCACTTTACGAGCGTGCTTTTCCCGGCACCATTTTCACCCAGGAGAGCGTGAAACGTACCAGGGTCCAGCTTCAGTGAGACATTGTCGTTTGCGACAAAAGAACCGAACCGCTTGGTGATGTCGACCAGGGACAGGCGTGGCGGTTCGGTAGCGGAAAACAGAGAGGTCATGAGATTGCCGCGATGAAGGACTGCGAGTCGGAGACCGCTCCGAATACGCCGCCCTGCATCTTGATCATTTGGAGCGCAGAAAGATAATTTTGGAAATCTGTTGCGCCGGTACAATCCGAGAGCAGCAGGCATTCGTACCCTCGGTCATTGGCCTCGCGCATCGTCGTGTGAACGCAAACGTCGGTGGTGATTCCGGCCAGCACGATGTTCTGAATGCCTTTGCGGCGCAAAAGCATGTCGAGGTCCGTGGCGTAGAAGGATCCCTTTCCGGGTTTATCGATCACGGCTTCCCCTTTAGCAGGAGCGAGCTCCGGAATAATGTCCCAACCTGGCTCGCCTCGCGTAAGAATCCGGCCGCACGGTCCTGGATCCCCGATTCCCGCACCGATCCGCCGGCTGCGCCATCGTTTGTTCTCGGGAAGATCAGAGAGGTCCGCCCTGTGCCCCTCTCGCGTGTGCATCACGTGAAAACCGAGTTTGCGCGTCGCTGCGAGGACGTCCTGAATCGGTTTGATCGGGGCGCGTGTCAGCGAGAGATCGTACCCCATCTTGTCGACATAGCCGCCCTTCCCGCAAAAGTCGGTTTGCATATCAATCACAAGAAAGAGCGTATTCTGCGGACGCAAATCACCGTTATACGGCCATCGGTACGGATCAGCTTCTACGTAATTTTCTTTCATGTGCGATCGGCGAGTGCTCCTGGGACTCCAGAGAGACTGTGTTTATTGCTGCACGTCAATATCATGACGGCAAGGGTGAGGATGAAGGGAGAGGCGTTAAACAGATAGTAATAGCTTGTAACCCCGACGGTTTGCAGTGCCGGACCGAGCGCCTGGGCCCCTCCGAATAACAGAGAAGCCCATAGGCATTGCACAGGGTTCCAGCGAGCGAAAATGACGAGCGCCACCGCAATCATTCCCTGGCCGCTCGATACCCGTTCGTTCCAGCTGCCGGGATAAAACAGCGAAAGATATGCGCCGCCAATCCCGGCAAGGGCGCTTCCGGTCATGATGCTTGCCGTACGCACCCTCCAGACGGAGATCCCAAGCGCACGCGCGGCGTCCGGTTTATCACCGACGGCACGGACAAACATTCCCCAGCGGGTGTGGGCAAAGAACCGATCCAGCGCAAACGCCAGTGCAACTCCCACAAAAAACAGCGGGCAAATGTCGAGCGAAGGGATCTGCGATCCCACGGGGATCCTGATCGCAGGCAACTGCGGTGCGAGCGGCTGTATAAATGGTTTGCCGAGGAAGAAAGCGATCCCGCTCCCGAAAATGATCATCGCAATTCCCACTGCGATGTCGCTCACTTTTGGTCTCTGCGTCAGCCATGCATGGATGAATCCCAGAAGAGCGCCCCCGACAAAAGCGGCTAACACTCCGAACCAGGGAGATCCGGTCTTATACGATATCGCGTAGCCGCTCATCGCTCCGAAGAGCAGGACCCCTTCGAGACCGAGATTAATCTTGCCGCTCTTTTCCGTCAGACATTCTCCCAGACTCACAAATAGAAACGGCGTTCCGCCGCGGAACGCTCCGGCTACGATCGCCAGCGGCACACCGAGCCAGCCAATGCCTGTAGTCGCGCCGCTCATACCTTAATTCTCATGCTGCTTTCTCCTGGAAAAATTTCCATCGGCCATAGAGACTTTCGCTGAAGAGTATGACTAGAAACACGAGGCCTTGGAAAACCATGATCGACGCGTCCGGCAAATGTTGATCGCGCTGCAATATGCCGCCGCTGGCGAGCAACCCGCCCAGCAATATCGAAATCAGAATGCACCCGAGCGGATTCTGACGCGCTAGAAACGCGACGAGTATTCCGCTGTAACCGTACCACGCATTCAGCGACTCGTTGGCGCGCCCGTGAATCGCAGCCACTTCGACCATGCCCGCGAGCCCCGGGCACGCACCGGCAAGGAAGCAGGTAATCAAAGTGATTCGGCCCACAGGAATTCCTGCAATCTGAGCCGCTCGCACGTTGCCTCCGATCGTTCGGATCTGGAACCCTAACGTCGTTTGATTAATCAAAACCCAAGCAAAAACGCAGGCAACCAATCCAAAGATTAACCCCCAATGGATTGTGGTGTCACCGAGAGGCTGCAGCATCTGTTCGTCCGGTATCGGA